>CAVKLS010000138.1:0-5049 GCA_963657025.1 bacterium
TGCGAAGCGTTCGCAGACGGGCATTTTCCGAGCCGACCGTTTAGCACAAAGAAAAACCGTAGAACTCAAAGGACAAAAGTTTTTGCCACGCTTTTTACAAAAAGCGTGCGGGTGTGGGCAGAGCCCAACTACAAAGTGCGGAGTTAGGAGTGTGGAGTGTGGAGTTAATTATTAGAAAACAATAACAGAGCGAAGCGATAGTAAAAAAGAAAGGCTGATGAGTGAAACCAAAAATGCGCAGCATTTTTAGGGCGGAACGCCCGTAGTTGAGCGAAGAAGCCGACTCTAACGCACTAATATAAATTGTAGAGTACAAATACTGTTCTGACTCAACTCTACACGCCACACTCAAAACTCCACATTTTAAAAAGACCGCCCCTACGGGAATGTTTCGCAACAACAAAATAAATTTAAAACAGCAAAATCGTTCACGCTTTGTGCTGAAATACATTTTTGAAAGAATTTAGCATAAATTAAAACCTGAAAAACGCTTTCAGATAATTTGTTTGTTCATATATTTTTGTATTTAAACTTAATTTTGAGAGTTTTGTGAGACCTAAACATCTTGCTCAGCGGAAAATTCCTCCTCATTTTTGTAAAATTCGTGTAAGCAACACAATTAGCATTTGCTAAAAGGTGCGAAATTGAGTAAATCAGAGACTTTACTTATAAAATATAAAGTGGTAAAATTACGATGTATAGTATTAAGCTGTGAAATTGTAGCTTTGCACAAAGAAGATGCGAATGCGATCACGGCTGAAATTTATTGATTTGACTTTTCTTTATCATGATGCTCCTGATGTATGGTGTCGGAAAGAGCGGTATGGTATTTTAGTGAAAGTGAACTCAACTCTTGAAACGGAGGGAAAAGAATGAAGAAAACAAAGCTTGCGTCAAAAATAGTGAGCCTTACGCTCGCCTTGATGCTCGGTATCTCCACGCCTTGTTATTCTGCTTTGGCGGAAAGCTATACACCATCGGACGAGACTTCAGGCATTTCGTCTGAAATAAGCGAAGCTGAGGAATCAGGCAGTAATAACGACATCATCGATGATGAGTCGGGTGAATCGAGCGAAACAAGTGATGCAGACGATACACAAACACCTTCACCGAGTGTAGTGGATGATTCCGAGGAAAGCTCCGAGAGCTCCTCGAGTGAGTCATCAAACTCGGAAGAACCTGAGACAAGCACAGTCGAGGACGGCGAGACTTCGAGAAACGCATCGCCTTCACCCGAGGCTTCGGCTTCGCCTGAGGCAAGTGCAACACCAAGCCCCACAGCAGTTCCTGTTTCTGTAGACGGCTTCAAGGACTTTTTCAATCACATTGAGGTCGGAGCGGGCTATGTCGACGGTCAGATTGTGCCGTTTGGCGAAAATGTCAGCAGAAACGCCAGCGTTGCTGTCCTTCTTGAATACACCATACCAAAGGGACAGGCAGTCGAGGCAGATAAGGAATATCCGTTCACCATTACCGCACCGCTTCTTTTAAAAGGCAGTGTGTCCATCGACATTATCGCAAGCAACGGTAAGCTTGCAAATCAGACGGTCGGACACGTCACCTTTGAAAACGGCAGCGAGGGCACCATCGAGGCTAAGATTTCCTTTACAGAGGATGCTGTAAAGTATGGTTACGGCGGACTTTATACCGCTGACGTGTCGGGCGGATTCTACTTCTGGGCAACGATAAATTCCGAGAAGATTAACGACAAGGACCACAACAAGATTGACATCAATGTCAACGACAAGACAAGCTACTCGACAGAGGAGATTGATTTCGTTCTTCCGGAGGGCTCATCATCTCTTAAACTCGTCAAGACGGCTGGTGCGGCTGATTTCTCAGATGACTCCATAACATGGACTCTCGACGCCACACCGACAGTCACGGGTTTCGGCGATGACAACTATGTCACGGGAATTAAGATTACAGACGACATCAGCGACAAGAACATCATTCTCAGTGATGATTTCACTGTCACCGCAAAAATCAAGGGCGGCGATGAGGTCGAGGGTACCGTAACCGTAGCAAGCGACAAGAAGAGCTTCGTTTGGCAGAGCGCAGAGGGCGTGAAGATTCCGAGCGGCACTACTCTCGAGCTCACCTACAAGACCTACTACAATCCGAGCGATTCCGACAGCTTCAAGCCTGATTCCAAGACGGGTAAGGTGACGATAAAGAACAGCGCAACTGCTGTTGCGAACGCTCCCACATGGACAAAGAACGAGGAAACAAGACTCCCCGAGATAAAGTACACAGACTACGGCGAGGGCTCGCCGACGGCTGACGCCGATGCAAAGACGGAAATTGCCGTTGCAAGTCTCGATAAGACGGGAAGCGTAGTGAACGGTAAGTACATTAAGTGGACTATTACCGCTCAGAACAGCATGCTAAGAAAGAACCCGTATATTTACGATACACTTCCTGAGTACTTTGAGCTTGCGGTAGATGCAGAGCATCCTGTTCACATTGAGGTTTATAATGCTGACGGAAGCAAAAGTTACGATAAAAATCTCGCTAATGCAAGCGACGGCTATGAGGTTACACCCACAGGAACAACTAAGGGTAATGATAGGGTTACATTCCACCTTGACGACACAACCACGGGTAAGCAGGTTATTACCTATTACGTAAAGGTTAAGAGCGGAGTTACCAAAAGTGACATCGGCGCTACCATATATAACAAGGCAGAGTTTTACGGTGACGGCGTCGGTATAATGGTAAGCAAGCAGGCACAAGTCACACCGGGTTTGATGTATATCAGCAAGAGCGGCAAATATAACCGTTATGACCACACACTTGATTGGACATCCAGAATCAACACCAACAACGAGGAACTCGGCAAGATTACAATCACAGACAGCTTCGGTCAGACGATAGGCAGTTCGACGGTTGCTCAGACCTATGTTGAGGGTACACTCAATCTTAAACAGGGCGGAGAGTATCTTATCGAGAACGGAGTAGTTAAGGCAAGCGGCATCAGCTACACAATAAATGAGGACGGCAAGGGCTTCACGCTTGAGATTAATAATGCTAAGGGCTATTACGACCTCACATACAAGACAAAGCTTGCGGACGATGCTCAGAAATTCTGGGGCAAGAACTACAACAAGACCTTTAATGTCACAAACGACATGGAGGCACACACTGACGGAATTGAGTATAAGACTAAGATTACTGCAACGGTTAAGTGCTCAAGCTGGATGCTCACCAAGTCAACGAGCGGCTATGACTACAACACAAAGAAGATCTCTTGGAAGTTGGAAGTAAACCAGAACCGCCAGAAGCTGACAGATGCAGTCATCACAGATACTCTTCCCGATGCAAACTGGACCTTTGACAAGGATTCTGTTGTCCTCAAGAAGGACGGTACTGTTGTAACTGAGGGTTACAGCGTAAATGTCGCAGAGGATGCAAACGGCAAGGAGACTATGACAATCAATCTTCCTGATGCAGAGGCTGATTCCACAGGAAGCGGCGCAATGTTCACGGTCGAATTTACCACAAGCCTTAAGAATGCTGAGGCTATCAAGACAAACGAAGCCTTCAAAGTCAAGAACACAGCTAAGCTTACGGCAAACGAATGCCCATCAGGCGGAGTGACCTCGACAGCAGAGACAAAGGTCGGTACGAATGTGCTCGATAAGAGCGGTAAGCTCAACGACAGCACTCGCACAATCGACTGGACAATCGATGTCAACAAGAATCTTGCCGATTTGTCGGATTACAACACGATTTACGACAAGCTTCAGAACGGTCTTAACTACAAGAGCGTTAAGGTCTATTCTTTAAACTATGAAAACAACAAGCTCACTCAGGGCGCTGAGATCAAAGATTATACCGTAAGCGTCAACGAGGGAGTTGTGGCAATTAAGTTTGCCGATAATAAGGCTTTCAAGGAGAAGGCATACAGAATCGTTCTCACAACCTTTGTTATGGAGAACGGAACATACACAAACTCTGTCGACTACACAATAAGCGGCGATCCGTCCAAGTGGGAGACTGAGGACGAAGACAATCATGACGCAAACTTCAGCGGCGGTTGGACTAACCTCCCCGACGGCTACGGAATGCTCACAATCACCAAGTACAACAAGGTATCCGGTGAAACGCTTGCGGGCGCAGAGTACCTGATTGACGGCTCAAAGAACGAGGATAATTCTGATGAGGCTAAGGCTGTTTATGTAAGGGTTACAACAGACTCTGACGGAAAATTCGATATCGTTTTACCTGAGGGAACCTACACCGTAACAGAGACAAAGGCGCCGAGCGGATATGTTCTCGGAAACAATACTGTTAAGACCGTAACAGTCACAACAAGAGAAGACGCACCTTTGAATTTCTACAATGCAAAGGGCGGAGACGGAAAGGCTGTCATTACTCTCTATAAGTACGTTACGGATATAAACAACTCAGGCTATGAGTTGCCTAAGACAGCTTTGGAAAAAGACATTGTATTCAATGTTTACAAGATAGAGGCTACCGATTCCGACAGTTCTTCCGATAGCTCTGAAGACTCTGAGGTTTCTGAAGATGAAGACAAAGACGACGTTGATGACTACGATGATTATGACGGCGGTTATGATGATTCCGAGGACAGCTCAGAAGTTTCGGATAATTCAATTGGTGAAAATTACAGTGCCAACAAATTAGTTGCTACCGTCAAGCTCAGCGATTGCAAAGTCTTGAGTTCTGTAAGCGGACAGATTGTCTGGGCATATTCTCTGGAAGTTGAACCGGGTGAATACTTAATCCGTGAAACACGCACTGACGGTGATATAGGCGGCTGGAAGTATATAAACACTACAAACAATGTAAATGCCGGTTCAGAGACAGAAGGCAGTGACACCCAAAAATTCGTTTTGAATGAAAACGATGAGGCAGAGGTTACCTTCAATAACAATTATGCTAAGGCATACAATATTACTGTAAGCAAGCAGGATATAAACGGCGTGGAGCTCGAAGGCGCAGTGTTTGAGATTGACGATGAGAACAACTCAACTGTCGATATTTGGACAAGCGACGGCAAACCGCATACCGTAAGTATTTCTG
>CAVKLS010000139.1:0-5038 GCA_963657025.1 bacterium
GTGTAGGTCTTTCTGTCGTCAAATTTTCTCTTCTGAAATCTGAACCATTTTGCAATAGGATTCCAGATTCTGAGAAAAGCATCGTTCTCCTTGCGTCTTGCGACGTAGTTTTTAGAGAGCATTCTGAAAATTGCATAACCGTATATGATGTACGGTATTAGTATGATAAGACTGAATCTTGAAAGGTTGCCTACGAGGGACATGAACAGTCCGAGGATAAGCAAAAAAACATTAAATTTATCTGTGCCGTAGCGTCCGTACATGAATTCCTGAAGTTTTCTAAAAAACAAAATCAGCACTCTCTTTCTTTGAATATTTCTAATCGATAATTTATTTTATGGCTATATTATAAATCCCAAAAATTGCATTTTCAATATACTTCCAATCAATTTACAGCTTGTTTACACTTTGTTCTTTTTTGGACAGAATGATGTTTTGAATGCTGATTGTACTATATATTGTAGCAAACAAATATTTCGAATATAATTTCGATTTATAGTTGACTTTTGAAACAAATGTTCTATAATATAAGTAAAGACAAACGCTTGTTCTAAAAGTATGTTCGAGTTTTATTTAAATAAGGAGTATGCTATGAATGCTTTAATTACCGCTGTGAGTATTTTTCTTTTCGGATATTTGGTGATGAAAACCACTTGATAATATGGAAGAAACAAAAAGAGATTTTTCGTCCGACCGTGTGATTCTTCATGTGGATATGAACAACTTTTACGCATCGGTTGAAACGCTTTATGACCCGTCACTGAAGGACATTCCCATGGCAGTGGGCGGAGACAAGGAATCGAGACACGGAATAGTTCTCGCAAAAAATATGCTCGCAAAAAAAGCGGGTGTTCAAACGGGTGAGGCACTGTGGCAGGCAAAGCAAAAGTGCGCTAATCTGGAATTTGTCTCGGCTCATTACGACAGGTACAAGAAATATTCCTCGCTTGCCCGCAGAATTTATATGCAGTACACAGACCGAGTCGAAGCGTTCGGCATGGACGAGTGCTGGCTCGATGTCACGGGAAGCAGAATGGTTTTCGGCAGCGGCAAAGAGATTGCGGAGGAGATAAGAGCACGGATAAAGGACGAGCTTGGTTTGACGGTATCAATCGGAGTGTCGTGGAATAAGATATTCGCAAAGCTGGGAAGCGACTACAAAAAGCCGGATGCCGTCACGGAGTTCACAAGAGAAAATTACCGTGAAAAGGTCTGGAGTTTGCCCGTAGAAGATCTTCTTATGGTCGGAAAGGCAACCGAACGGAAGCTGAAAAAATACGGAATAAACACTATCGGCGCACTTGCAGAAGCAAATCCCGAATTTTTGTGTAAGATTTTCGGAAAGAACGGATATATGCTGTCTGCATTCGCACGGGGGAATGATATTTCTCCCGTAATCACGGCTGACTGCAAAAGAGAGATAAAGAGCATTGGGAACACCGCAACAACGCCCGTCGATATGACGAGTGACGAGGATGTCAGAATAATGCTCTATGTCCTTTGTGAAAGTGTGGCTGAAAGGCTAAGGGAGAACGGTCTTGCGGCAACGGGTGTGCAAATCAGTATGAGAACTCCCGATTTGTACAGCTTCGGTCATCAGTGCGTAACTGATTTTCCCATAGCCGATTCGGAGAGTATTTTTAACTATGCCTTTCGTCTTTATAAGGAGTGCGGCGAGGTCGGTGCTCTCAGAAATATCGGCGTGCGTGCGATAAAGCTTTGTGAGGATGTCGGTTCGCAGTGCTCGCTGTACCCTGAGGAGAGAACAAGCAGAAGATGGGCAAAGCTCGAAAAAACCGTGGAAATGCTCAGAGACACTTACGGACGGGACAGCCTCGTCAGAGGAGTTTTTATGTCCAATCGTGTGTTATCAAGTATAAATCCGAGGGAAGACCACACGGTGCACCCTGTCGGTTTTTTGTAATTAAGCCGACAAATAAGAAATTTGAGCGAGGGGGATTTTTGTGATATGCGAGAGCTTTCTTGAAAATCATGTGGTTTATCACTATGACGGCAGCTTTGACGGATTTATGTGCTGCGTGTTCGAGAGCTTTTTGAAAAAGGAGCTGCCGACTGCGATTGAACGCGAGGACGAGGCGAAAGAAACCTTATTCCCCGTCAAGGTGATAGAGACCGATAAAGTCCGTGCGGCTCGTGTCAGACGCTCGATTCCCGAAAAGATTTCTCTTCAGGCAAAGGAGCTTATCGAGGAATGCTTTCTTACGTGCCTTGTTGAAAAGGAAATTCATATGCTCTCATTTATTTATATGGGATTCCGTTTCGGCGCAAGGGTTTGCGATATGCTCGAAAACGAGCATGTTTCCGCTATGAGAAGGGCGGTTCAGCTTCTCTCGAGAGAGGCGCATCACATGACGGGTATGATTTCCTTTTCCGATTACGGCGGTATTCTCATGAGCAAAATTTCACCGAAAAACAATATCTTGCCGCTTATAGCGGAGCATTTCACAGACAGACTTTCGGGCGAGGTTTTTATGATATATGATGACGTGCATAAGGTTGCGCTTGTGCATCGGGACTCAAAAAGCCGTTTCATCGATACGAGAAAAATCGAGCCTCCGCCGTTTGACCCACAGGAGAGCAAATACCGTGGGCTTTGGAAGAGATTTCTCGAGACGGCGGAGCTTGAGGGCGAGGTTGTCGGAGAAGTGGGTCCGTTGCCGCCCATGAGGATGAGATAGGAGAAATTCAGAGTAAAAAATAAGCATCCGAGCGACTTTTTCAGCCTTTCGGATGCTTTATGTTTTTATTTAAGTCCCTTGTGCTTTATTACGCCGTTGACGGCGTAGCTTGCGAAATAAACAAGGCTCATGGCGGGATTTATGCCGGATTGCCTCAAGGATTTGAAATGCTTTTTCGCAGTGCTTACCGTTCCTGCGGAAACCTGAGTTTCGCTTTTTCGGTAATAGAGAAGCGGTTCGTTGATGCCTATGCAATAGCCATAGTTCTTGAGTATCTTCAGCCAGCAAACATAATCCTCGTGGACGCTTTGATCGCTTGTCATGGGATACTTCATTATAGCCTCACGCTTGATGAGAACGGAGGAAAGGGAGATGCTGTTGGTTTTCAGCAAATCTTTATAGGTTATCTTTGAGCTTACAGGAACGAAAATTCCCGTGTGTGTGCCGTCGGCTTCGATGAACTCACGGCCTGTTGAGCACATTACCGCTTTTGAGCCGTGCATGGCAGAAAGCTGCTTGATAAGCTTGTCCTTTGCCCAGATGTCGTCGCTGTCAAGAAAGGCTATTAAATTTCCGTCGGAATTTTTAACGCCGAGTGTTCTTGCTCCGCCGGGTCCTGATCTTTCTTCTGTTTTGAGGAGCTTATAATTCGCGCCTTCTTTTGTAAGAAAGTCTGTTGCTTTTTTGATTCCGTCATCGTCGCTTTGGTCGTCCACCAGGATTATTTCCATGGTGTCGTCCTCGTGAAGACGCTGAGAAACAACGGATGAAAGAGCCTCGATTATTGTTTTTTCGGCATTGTGAATCGGAATGACTACCGATATATCAGCTTTCATTTTCAATCGTATCTACCTTGACATTGCCGTCATCATCGATAATGGTGATGTCCTGCTTTGTCGAACTGAACGGTGAGCCGAGTGCGGTGGTCTGGTTCTGAGAGATGCCCTCACTGGCTTCCTTTGTGAACATTATTCTTATTGTCTTGAGAATAAGCTCGATGTCAAGCAATGCACTTTGATGCTCGATATAGTAAAGGTCAAGCTTGAGCTTATCGTACGGTGTGGTGTTGTACTTTCCGAAAACCTGAGCATAGCCCGTAAGGCCTGCTTTTGCCTTGAGTCGGAAATTGAACTCGGGAACTACCTTTGAGTATTCGTCCGCAATTTCCGGTCTCTCGGGTCTCGGACCTACGACGCTCATTTCGCCCTTTAAGATATTGATAACCTGAGCGAGCTCGTCAAGATGAGTTTTTCTGAGAAATTTTCCGATTGGGGTGATTCTGTCGTCGTCCTTTTTTGCAAGCTGGGCAACGCCGTTTTCGGAATTCATTCTCATGGTTCTGAATTTGTATATCTCAAAAACCTTTCCGTTAAGGGTGAGTCTTTTCTGCTTGTAGAAAACATCTCCGCCGTCCGTCAGCTTTATGATGAGTGCGAAAATAAGCATGAACGGAAGAGTGATAAGCGTGATTGGAATGATGATTATCAAATCGAGTATACGCTTGACTATCCTCTTCTCGAGTCTGATACCGCGGTTTTTGCAAATCAGAAGCGGCGAATCGAAAATATTTGAGCTTTCCGCACCAAGAAGAATGATGTCCGAAAGCTTCGGCGTTACGTAAGCTCGAATGTTCTTACTGAAGCAGAACTTAATCAGCTCGTTTCTTTTCTCGGCGGGAATATCACAGATGATGATGGATTCGTACTCCTCGATTTTGGAGAAAACCTCCTCCTGAGTGAAGTTATTCACACAGAAGAACTCGCGGATATTGTACTTGTCCTTTCTGGTGTTCATCTTGTTGATGAAGCCGTCGGGATCGTGATCGCCGTAAACCAGCAAAAGTTGTCTCGCACTGTAGATTTTACTGTAAATGTACTTTGAGATTATTGCCCACGATATGACGCACAAAAAGTCGAAGAATGTCAGCAAAAGCATCGGCTTAACTCCCGCAAACCAGCGGTTGATAAGCGAAACGATACCGTAGTCGAAGGCATTAACCATGATGACCGTAAGACATTGGGAATAGATAATATCCACGGTGCGATAGTCGCCTATGTTTCGTGAGCCGTAAAGCTTCATGAACGCATAGGTTATGATAGCATAAACTCCGACAACAACCCAGTTACCTTTGCGCCAATAGGGATTTGGAATGCTGTTGGCGTAGTAGGTAGTCCATACAACCCAGTAAAGGTAGGTAAGCACGAAGATAATCACCCAGGAAAGAATGTAGGATAAAAGTCTTCGGAACTGGTTCTTATTTATATTCATTTTTCAAGTTCCTTCTCGGCTGTCAGCCGAACAAAAAATATTCGGCACAGCTTGCCGATTTTAGTATAGAT
>CAVKLS010000140.1:0-4964 GCA_963657025.1 bacterium
GTCTACCACTCTCAGTTGTTCACATAACGCTTCTGACTCATCTCTTACGCCCTGCTCACTTGTTATTTTAACGTGCGTCGTCGCCATAGACGGTTTTATTTTCGTCGATAAAGGTACGATAACCGTCGTCGGCGAGTGGGCATTTCCCACATCGTTTTGCACTATAATCGCAGGTCTTGTGTTCCGTTGTTCAGACCCCACTCCGTCCAGCGAAACCAAGTAGATTTCTCCTCTCTTAATTATTTTAATCTCCCTCTCCCATATTATTTTTTACTTACGATAGCTCAGATGCTATCATATACCTCAACGATTTCTATTCCTAACTCCTGTATAACAGCTTCGGTGAAATTGTTTTTCATTTTCTCCTGAAGCCGAGCCTTGCTTGTGCTTCTGCCATAGATCACTCCATGCTTGTCTATTATGTAGTAATAAATTTCCTCAGCCATTCAATCTCCCCTTTCGTTTTCGTTTTTCAAATCAGAATCCGATTCCTTCTGGGTTTCATTTTCTCGTCGTCTACCCGCCCCGTACTGAAACTCACACTCGCCGGGTCGTCTCACACATACATTTCCGTCCATATGCTCACAGTACACGCCGGTAAAAGCTCGTCTACAATATGTCGTGTTCAGCATCATAAACTCACCACCGTTTTTGCTTCCACCTTTTCGTCGCTCATTACCGCCGATGTTACCGCCGCGCACGGAAGCCAACATTTGTCGTTATGTGCGCAGTTTTTGCAATATGTTTTCAGTGCTTCATATACCGTCATGTCATGCCACCTCCGAGTTTGTTTTAAATTTGTTAAGAGCTTTCGCTACAGCTTTGTATGTATCACTCTCTACTGCCTTGTCAACCTTGCTGAGCAGCTCTGCATTAAGAGCGGCAAGTGCTTTCATCCTCGTATCATATCTTGTCGGAATTCTCATACCTGAAGCCACATCAGTCACATACCAGCCGTCACTCCGCTTATCAAAACCAAATTCGATTTCTCTTCCTCGTGGAGTTCTTACTACCTGTCCATAACCGCTGACCCGCTCGAAGTGATTGAGGGTCTTAGGGGCGTTTCTGTTAGATATCGCCGTGTAAAAGTCAAGTTTATACATTTTCATTTACCTCCAAATCTCTTCGTTTTAGTTGTCTTCCCAAACCAAAGCTTATAAGGAATTTCTTTTTCACTCGTAATAGTACATATTGACTTATCAGAAAAGCTATCCGAGAGATTACGAACAAGTTCTACACAATTTCCTTTTCTTAGCTCTTCCTTAATTCTTTCGATTTGGGTATATGGTCTGATAGTGTCTGGACGCACTTCAACCCTGCGCATATTATGGTCGTCTACTTCGCCGCCCACAGAAGTATTGAGGCTCGCCGAAGTATAGATATAATATCTGGGGTTATAAATATAAACCCCCTCATCATAAACGACACTGCCAATTACCGTATCTCCCGAGTAAGTCTCACCGACATACTGATAATTTCTCTGCTTGTTTGTCTGGTCAAAAACCATAACAGAAACAGATTTGCCCGAAGCTCTCATCTCATCGAGCTCTTTCTCTTTTTTCTTTTCTTTTTCTACATCGATATTAAATTGTTTTTCAAAACGTCGACTAACATCTTTAAGTATATCGGCAAGAGTACGATTTGTATTAGCAGCGTTAACCGTAGCAATCCCCATTGATTCTAACGCCTTATTTACAGTGTTGGCGTCTACAAGGAGATCTTCTGTTTCATTACTCATTTTCATTTACCTCCTTTAATAATCACCGAAATTTTTATTTTCATCTCTGCGTTTTGCAATCTCCCCAAAAGCGTCAAACGCTTCGTTTGCTTTTGGGGAGATGTATCTATCGCACTTGCTAAAAATAATAACCTCATCACTGTCATCGCCCTTAAAATATGTAATCTGTTCAAGCCACAGAGAACCTCTATAACCGCACTTTTCTATCAAGGAGTTGTCGGCTTCCAGAAAAGCGAACCCCGTACTTCTTTCACCTCTGCACCAAAAGTTACTCGACCGTGGATAAACGCTTTCTTTATGTGTTTTGTAGACATACTCCAATATCTCGTCTATGCTGCTTGTCCTTATTTCTGTGTACTCCGAGTAACGATCGCACCAATATTTTCTGAATTTAGCCTTAAATATTCCCATTTTCATTCACCTCCGCTATGTCGCCGTCTATTAGCTGTTCAGCCGTCATAGTGTCATACTTAATATCCGCACACACAAACTCGGGATTGTGTCCCACCGCGTCTGCCGATACCCAAACAGACCACCTATTAGCAGCTTCTCTCTTCGCCGTTTCTTCGTCGTCTGCTTCAATCTCATATGCAACTCGTCCCGAATAATTGAATTCCACAAGATATTCCATTTCGTTTTCCTTTCTGAGTCAATACTCATCCTCGTCCACAATCTGGTCAAGTATTTTTATTGCCATATTTGCGTCTATTCCAATACCTAAAGAATTACAGTCATAAAGAAAATCAATAAGCTTCTCGTATGCCTTTATGCCCTCCTGCGTCATATACTCATATCTTTTGTAACCACCTTCAACAGACACAAGCCGTTTTCTTTTTAGGAATGGCTTTTTACAGTCGAAATACTTTTGCAATATACCCTCAAGAGTTATAGATTCATTTTCTTTTCTCATTTCAATATTCCTCCGGCAACAGCATGGTCGTCACATTACCCTCGTCGCCGAAGTCCGTGATTATCCACACCTTTTTCTTACTTGTCTCGTAAGCGGCAAGTATTCTCCCCTCGCCCGTTTCTACCGCGCTGTCATTAAGAGCCTTATCCTCATCGGGAATATCGCCCCAATCGCATTTTGTGTATTGTCTGAGAACACCGAGCAGTTCCTCGCAAACCTTTGTGTCGTCGAGTATATTTGCTATACCCTGCGTCATGACCTGCTTTCCTAAATCAAATTTCAATTCCATTCCAAATTCAATTCCTTTCTGCTTTTGTTTTAGCACCTATCTCTGTTCGGGCAAGTATCACAATCGTAACGCATCCAGTGTTCGTCGTCGTCTTTACCCAAACACTTGTCCTCGCCCTTAAGCTTTACATATATGTCGTATGCTTTATCTGTTTTATCGTCTACGGGTTCATAATAAAAATCACAATCCTCGTCCATGCAGTTATCACTCCAAAACACACCAACATTACAACCGCAATCCTCATCAGCCCATTCTCCTTCAAACTCAATTCCATTTACGCAGCATATCTTTGCAAGCTTTTTGAGTACGGGTATAGGGCAACTCCACGCCGTATCAAACCACAGCGTATTATCACTTTCGTTGAACGACACCCCGTAGGCATCCCATTTTGTTCCCCAGTGAGAAATACACCAGTCGTACCAATTATCCGATCCATACATTTCCATTTCTCGCTTACCCAAATCGCCGCGATAAATGTTGTCGGGCATTGGTATGATTTTGTCGAAACTGATACACTTGTCGTCACTCTTGATGAGCTGAAGCACCTTGTTAATTCCTTCCTGCTTTCCTAAAAATTTGATTCTATTTGTTACATGATTAGGCATTTTGATTTCCTTTCTGAATTAATATTCAACATCGACCATGAAGCTATGGTCTGCATCCATTTTACACGGCAGCCCACTCGCACTCATCGCTGCATATTCAAATAACGGAATTACCATTAAGCAATCAGGGTCATACACATAAACTGTTCCCGAATCATCCACAAAGAAATCGTCTATCTCCTCGCCGACTTCAATCCGGTTGCCGCCTGACGATTGAAGATAAGCGTCGTCGGGTATAAGTGAAACTTCTTTACGGACAACATCAAATTCAATTTCTTCTTCCTTTTTGGAATTCAATTTCGATTTTGATTTGCTCTCAAGTCCGTAATAGTCGTTATCATACCATCCGTCATAGCCGCCATAATACCAATCCCTGCTATATTTAGCTTCTTTCCATTCAAAAAAGTTCTCGCTCTCGTTTGCTATAAGCTCTTTTGCTCTTTCTATTTGTGCGTACATCTGGGGAATAGAAACAAATTCATGTTGGGTGTGAGCATTGTAATATCCACACGACAAATTCACCGCAGCACACCCCAGCTCAGGAGCTATATCTACAATGTCTGAGTAAGAACCATAGTCTCTCACAAAACCATACTTCTCTATTGTTTCAGCAAATACCTCGTTATCGAGCTGATAGTAAACTGCATCGTTTTCGTTTGCTCGGTCAAACTCGATAATGAAATTCACTTTCGGTTTAATTTCGCTTTTACAAAACTTTCCCGCTCCAACACCGCCGATTTCCTCATCCTCAGTAAAAAGCACATGGCACCGGAGATCCTTGATAACCTCAAGAATCATCGCAACTCCGCATCTGTCGTCTCCGCCTATTCCGAACGGAGACATCATTATGCTTTTGTCGTCGGACATACAGATGATATCCGGCGTGTGCTTATGTACCGTGTCCATGTGGGCAACAAGCAGAACTGGGATTTCACCCTCAGCGTACACAAACCCATCTCTCACTATCGGTGAATATCCCTTGTCTCTAAGATGACAAACTAACGCCGCTTTGAGCTTGTCCTGCGGGAACTTGAATATGTTAAGCAACTTCATTTTCGTCTTCCTCCTCGTTTTTCTCTTTCATATATTCTTCATAGCAGTCTCTGCACATACAGACGCCATCCACAAAATAAGCCTCATCTTCCCACTCATAATCGCCACACCTATCGCAACACACTACATTATTATCAAAAGCATCGTCGCACATTGTGTAAGACTCTCCATCTATATAAACATCTCGTGCGATACATTCGCCGTTATAACCATAACGAAGCTCCCACTGCTCGTGAACCTCACACCAGAAACAACAGTTCTCACAATAGAGCTCTCCATCTATTTCATGTAAGTAATCTTCATCCCGAAAAGCTTCGTCACAACGAGAACAGCGATTTCCTTCACAACAGTCAACACACTGTAACTCAC
>CAVKLS010000141.1:0-4921 GCA_963657025.1 bacterium
CTGCCCACACCCGCACGCTTTTTGTAAAAAGCGTGGCAAAAACTTTTGTGTTTCTGTTATTTATTTTTCTGTTATTTAAAATGTTATTGTTTCTTTATCGATGCCGAATCCTTCGATTGTTGCCGTTGCATTTTTGAGGTAATAGACCTCGGTATTTCCGTCGCCTGCCTGGTATCTGTCCTTTAGTGACGGGTATGCTTCAAGCATACTTTCCTGTGCTTCGATTCTCTCGTCAAGCACTGCTTCAGCCGCAATGCGTATCCATTTACCGCTCTTGAATGCACAAATCTCGACATGCGGATTTGCTTTCATCTGCTTTGCGCATTCTTTTGATTTTCCCGTTTGTATATACAGCTTATCTTCAAAAATATGGGCTGTTCCGAACGGTCTTACATGCGGCTTATCGCCCTCAACTGTTGCGAGATAGTAAATTCCCGCTTTCTTCAAAAATTCGCATACCTTTTGCATAGAAAAATCCTCCTGTTAATTATTAAGTTATTTTTTTCAAAAATCGGATTTGATTTTTTTCGCTGTCAAAGCCTATCTTTCGGTAAAACCCGTGCGCCGCTTTTCTGTGACAGGCTGATTCAATCCTTATTTCGTCAAGACCTTTTGATTTTGACCATTTTTCGACTTCACTCATCAATGCTTTTCCGATGCCCTGCTGACGCCTGTTTTCTCTCACTGCGAGACTCAGGACATTTGCTATCGGCTTGTAGTAGAGTGTTTCAAACGTTTCTGCGTGAATTACCCCGACCACCTCACCGTCAAGCTCGGCCACGAAGACTGTTTCCCTGTTATTATCAAGGTTATTAAGTCTTTTCTTGATTAGATTAATGTCGGTTTCATATCCTAAGTCGAATTTATATATTTCAGCTACGGCGTGGGCGTCAGACAAGCAAGCAGTTCTGATAATCACTCAAATCACCTCACACTGATTTTACAATACATCATAAATATTAGCAAGAAAAAACGGAGGGAAGAGCCCTCCGTTAATTGTTTACTTATAGCCTGCGTCCTTGAGCATCATTTCCTGGACCTTCATAAGTCGTATCTGTGTTGAACGCTCGTTTTCGTCAAGCTTCATCGTGATATACTTTATGTTTGCTTTTGCCTCGGGAATCATAACATGTTCGAGTGCGTTTACTCTTCGTCTTGTCTTCTCGATTTCTGACGCCATAAGCTGGCATGATTTTTCGATTTCGGCAAGCTTCAGCATATCCTCGAAAACATTAGAAAGAGACTTAATCGCATCGTCAAGGTCGCCCGTTGTATAGGCAAATCCGTAGGAATATATGTCGTTTGGGTCGGGTGTTCTCGTTTTGAATTTGAACTGAGGAATTTCAACGCTCATAACGTTTGCCGTGCCGCTTTCAAGAGAAATCTCCTGCTTCGGTGCGAGCAAAGCGGTATTGAGATATTCGTCATCCATTCCCGCTCTTGCAAGAAGGAACTTCTTGTTTGCCTCGAGAATTCCGGCCTCGACCTTTTCACGCAGTGCTTTATTTTCCCTAACCTTATCGAGGAACTGGCGCATGAGCTCGTCTCGCTTGTCCTTTAGGAGCTTATGTCCTCGGACGGCTGTGGCAAGCTTT
Organism: bacterium; assembly: GCA_963657025.1. Classification (GTDB taxonomy): domain Bacteria; phylum Bacillota; class Clostridia; order Oscillospirales; family Acutalibacteraceae; genus SIG603. Next base: position 1,596 of record CAVKLS010000141.1, read on the forward strand.
TTCTTTTGCCTCGTCAGCTCCATTCTGGTGGGATTAACGGTGGTGCCCGCCATCAGTCATCACACCTTTCCGTAGTATTTGTCAAGATATTCGTCCTTGATTCTCTTGAGCTCCGAGCGTGGGAGCATGGAGAGCAGACGCCAGCCGATATCGAGAGTTTCCTCGATGTCACGGTTGGTATTGTAGCCCTGAGAAACATACTCTTTTTCGAATGCGTCGGCAAATTTAGCGTACTTCAAGTCGATTTCCGTCAAAGCCGCTTCGCCGAGAACGACCATAAGCTCCTTAGCTTCTTTGCCTCGTGCGTAAGCCGCAAACAGCTGGTTCATCGTAGCGGAGTGGTCGGCTCTTGTTTTGCCCTCGCCGATACCCTTATCCTTAAGTCTCGAAAGAGAGGGGAGAACATCAATCGGCGGGGTCACATTCTTTCTGTAAAGCTCACGGCTCAAAATAATCTGACCCTCGGTGATGTAGCCTGTGAGGTCGGGGATAGGATGAGTTTTATCGTCCTCAGGCATGGTCAAGATAGGAATGAGGGTGATTGAGCCGTTCTTTCCCTTTTGGCGTCCCGCACGCTCATAAAGCGTAGCGAGGTCGGTGTACATATAGCCTGGGTAGCCTCGTCTTCCGGGGACCTCCTTTCGTGCGGCAGAAACCTCACGCAGAGCGTCGGCATAGTTTGTGATATCCGTCATAATGACAAGTACATGGTAGTTTTTCTTAAATGCGAGATACTCGGCTGCCGTGAGTGCCATTTTCGGAGTTGCGATACGCTCGACTGCGGGGTCGTTTGCAAGGTTTACAAACATTACGGTTCTGTCGATAGCGCCTGTTTCCGTGAACGACTGGACGAAGAAGTTTGATTCTTCGAATGTAATACCCATAGCGGCGAAAACAACGACGAACGGATCGTCTGTGCCACGCACCTTTGCCTGACGTGCAATCTGTGCGGCAAGCTGTGAATGGGGAAGTCCCGAAGCGGAGAAGATAGGCAATTTCTGACCTCTGACGAGAGTATTGAGTCCGTCAATTGCGGAAACACCTGTCTGGATGAATTCCTGTGGATAGTTTCTTGCGGCAGGGTTCATCGGAAGTCCGTTGATGTCGTTTCTTTCCTCGGGGAGAATTTCGGGGCCGCCGTCAATCGGTCTGCCCAAGCCGTCAAAAACTCTTCCGAGCATATCCTCGGAAACGCCGAGCTCCATGCTTCTTCCGAGAAATTTAACCTTTGAATTGGAAAGGTTGATACCTGTGGAGTTCTCAAAGAGCTGAACCACGGCATTGCCCTCGTCTATCTCAAGAACCTTGCAGCGGCGCTTTTCGCCGTTGACAAGCTCGATTTCCGCAAGCTCATCGTAAAAGACATCTTCGACGCCCTTTACCATCATCAGAGGACCTGCGACCTCCTGAATGGTTCTGTATTCTTTTGGCATATCAGAAGTCCTCCTTTTCGCTTGATACATCTGCGATCTCGTTGTCGAGCTCGCCCAGGATTTTATCATACTCGTCTTTTGCGTTTTCGGGTGAGCAGTACTTATATCTTCCTATTTTCTCTCGAACAGCCATAGAGACAAGCTTGTTGACATTTGCACCGTTTCTTACAGCCGCCTGACACTTATCGTTGAATGCGATAACAAGCTTCAGCAGATAATACTGCTTTTCAAGCGGTGTATATGTGTCGATTTCGTCAAAGGCATTCTGGTGCAGGAAGTCTTCACGAATGGATCTTGCAGCCTCAAGAGTGATTCTGTCGGGTGCGGAAAGTGCATCCATACCGACAAGCTTAACTATTTCGTCAAGCTCAGCTTCTTCCTGAAGTATTCTCATGATTGTGGCTCTTGAGTCCATCCAGTCCGGAGCAACATTCGAGTTGAACCAATCAGCCATGCTGTCCACGTAGTTCGAATAGGAGGTAAGCCAGTTGATAGCCGGGAAGTGACGCTTGTAGGCAAGGTCGGAGTCAAGTCCCCAGAAAACCTTGACGATTCTCAGTGTTGCCTGTGAGACAGGCTCGGAAATATCACCGCCCGGAGGAGAAACAGCGCCGATAACGGAAAGTGCGCCCTCACGGTCGTCCTTGCCGAGAGTCTTGACGTGACCGGCACGCTCATAGAACTGGGCAAGTCTCGAACCGAGGTAGGCGGGGTAACCCTCTTCACCGGGCATTTCCTGAAGTCGACCAGACATCTCACGAAGAGCCTCTGCCCAACGGGATGTGGAGTCAGCCATAAGTGCGACTGAATAGCCCTGGTCACGGAAATATTCCGCAATGGTGATGCCTGTGTAAATGGAAGCCTCACGAGCCGCAACGGGCATATCAGAGGTGTTTGCGATAAGAACGGTTCTCTTCATGAGGGAGTAGCCTGTTTTCGGGTCTTTAAGCTCGGGGAACTCACCGAGAACATCGGTCATCTCGTTTCCGCGCTCGCCGCAACCGATATAAACAACTATCTGAGCCTCTGCCCACTTTGCAAGCTGATGCTGAACAACCGTTTTTCCTGAGCCGAACGGCCCCGGGACAGCTGCGACGCCGCCTCGTGCGATTGGGAAAAGTCCGTCGATAACACGCTGACCTGTGATAAGCGGCTTATCGGGGGAGAGCTTTTTCTTGTATGGTCTGCCTCGTCTGACGGGCCACTTCTGCATGAGTGTGAGATTTTTCTCTTCTCCGTCTGCTGTTTTGAGAACAGCTACTGTTTCGTCAACGGTATATTCACCTGCTGTGATAGATTTGATTTTGCCCGAAAGAGTGGGCGGAACCATAATTTTGTGGCAGACAATCTCGGTCTCCTGAACCGTACCGATAACATCACCGCCGGAAACCTCGTCACCGACTTTAGCGGTGGGGACAAAATTCCACTTTAAATTCCTCTTAAGTGACGGGACGGAAACACCTCGCTTGAGGTTGTTGCCGCTAATCGCCATGATGTCGTCAAGCGGTCTTTGAATACCGTCATATATTGAGCTGATAAGTCCGGGGCCGAGCTCAACGCTCATCGGCTCGCCCGTTGACTCGACCGGTGCACCCGGTCCAAGGCCGGCTGTTTCCTCATAAACCTGGATTGAAGCCTCGTCGCCGTGCATCTCGATAATCTCGCCGATAAGGTGCTTGTCGGAAACACGGACAACGTCGTACATGTTTGCGTCACGCATACCCTTGGCGATGACAAGAGGTCCGGCAACCTTTTTTATTGTGCCTTTAGCCATGCTGTTTAATTCCTTTCGTTTAGTTAGCCGTCACCGAAAATAATATCCGAGCCGACTGCCTGTTCAACACTTTTTTTGACCATTTTAATTCCCATTCCGTTGTTTCCCGTAACGCCGGG
>CAVKLS010000142.1:0-4903 GCA_963657025.1 bacterium
GTCCTGAGCAGGAGTACTTCCTCATCGACAAGGAAGTTTATAAGAAGAGAGAGGATCTCATCTTCACAGGCAGAACACTCTTCGGTGCAGCACCTCCAAAAGGACAGGAGCTTGACGACCACTACTTCGGTTCCATTAAGCAGAGAGTTTCCGATTACATGAAGGATCTCGATGAGGAGCTTTGGAAGCTTGGCATTCTCTCCAAGACAAAGCACAACGAGGTTGCACCTGCTCAGCACGAGCTTGCTCCGATTTATTCAGAATCCAATATCGCTACCGACCACAACCAGCTCACAATGGAGGTTATGAAGAAGGTAGCTTCCAAGCACGGTCTTGTTTGCCTCCTCCACGAGAAGCCGTTCGCCGGTATCAACGGTTCAGGTAAGCACAACAACTGGTCACTTTCTACAGATGACGGCATCAACCTCTTCGAGCCCGGCAAGACACCGAGAGACAACGCTCAGTTCCTTCTCTTCCTTGCAGCTGTTATCAAGGGTGTTGACGAGTATCAGGATATGCTCCGACTCAGCGTTGCTTCTGCTGGTAACGACCACCGTTTAGGCGCTAACGAGGCACCTCCTGCTATCATCTCTATCTTCCTCGGCGATGAGCTTCAGGCTGTTCTCGATTCCATCGAGAATGACACAATCTACGAGGCAGAGGGACAGACACTTATGGACATCGGTTCTTCCGTTCTCCCTCAGTTCGTAAGAGATACAACAGACAGAAACAGAACATCTCCGTTTGCTTTCACAGGTAACAAGTTTGAGTTCAGATCTTTAGGTTCCAGCTTCTCAGTTGCTACACCTAATACTTACCTCAACACAATCGTTGCTGAGGAGCTCGAGCAGTTCGCTGATATCCTCGAGAAGGCAGACAACTTCGATAAGGCACTTTCCGATCTCGTTAAGAAGACAATCGTTGACCACAAGAGAATAATCTTCAACGGCAACGGCTATGACGAGTCTTGGGTCAAGGAAGCTGAGGCAAGAGGACTTTGCAACCTCAGAACAACTCCTGACGCTATTCCTGCTCTCATCGCTCCGAAGAACGTTGAGCTCTTCACAAAGCACGGCGTTTACAGTGAAGTTGAGATGCACTCCAGATATGAGGTTAAGCTTGAGAAGTACTGCAAGGTTATCAACATCGAGGCTCTCACAATGATTGATATGGTAAACAAGTATGTTGTTCCTGCAACAGTTGCTTACCAGACAAAGCTTCTCGATTTAGTTGAGAAGAAGAAGGCTCTCTTAGGTTCTTGCCCTGAGGAGAAGTTCCTCGCAGAGTATTCCGAGCTTACAGGCGAGCTTTACACAAAGCTTCAGGCTTTGGTAGATGCAGACGAGGCTACAGCTACAATCACAGATGCTGTTGAGCAGACTCTCGCTTACAGAGATTCCGTATTCGCTGCAATGAACGACTTGAGACCTGTTGTTGACAAGCTCGAGAGCTTAACAGGCAAGGATTGCTGGACACTCCCAACTTACAACGACATCATCTACTCGGTTCTTGAGTAATTGAATTGAATATCTAAATATGCACAAAGACGTGCAGTCGATACAAAGGATTTCGACTGCACGTTTTTAATATTATTGAAGGAAAGAATTAAGAAAGAAATGAAAGGAAAGAACAAGTTATGGATATATGGTTCTTAGCCGGTGCTTCACTGGTCTTCTTCATGCAGGCAGGCTTTGCAATGGTAGAAACAGGCTTTACCAGAGCAAAAAACGCAGGTAACATTATTATGAAAAACCTGATGGACTTCTGTATCGGTACAGTAATGTTCATCATTTTAGGCGGTGCTCTTCTCATCGGTGAGGATGCACTCGGAGGATTTCTCGGCATGCCGAATCTCGGAATTCTCACAAACTTCAAGGACTTCGGAAACTGGTCCAGCTGGGTATTTAACCTTGTTTTCTGTGCTACAGCTGCTACTATCGTTTCAGGTGCTATGGCAGAAAGAACAAAGTTCTCTACCTACTGCATCTATTCCGGTATCATCTCTCTCGTCATCTACCCGATTGAGGCTCACTGGGTATGGGGCGGCGGCTGGCTCGCTCAGATCGGCTTCCTCGATTTCGCAGGTTCCACATGTATCCACATGGTCGGCGGTATAGCTGCTCTCATCGGTGCTTGGATGTTAGGACCTCGTATCGGCAAGTTCAGTGTTGATCCGAAAACAGGTAAGAAAACACCTAACGCTATCCCGGGTCACTCCCTCACTCTCGGTGCTCTCGGCTGCTTCATCCTTTGGTTCGGCTGGTACGGATTCAACGGTGCTGCTGCAGACACTGTAGATCATCTCGCACAGATTTTCGTCACAACAACAATCGCTCCTGCTGTTGCATCTTGCACTACAATGATGTACACATGGGTTAAGCAGGGTAAGCCTGATGTCTCCATGACACTCAACGCTTCTCTCGCAGGTCTTGTCGCTATCACAGCTCCTTGTGCTGACACAGACGCTATCGGTGCTACAATCATCGGTATTGTTGCCGGTTTCCTCGTTTGCTTCGGCGTATGGCTTCTCGACTATGTTCTCCACGTTGACGATCCTGTCGGTGCTGTTGCGGTTCACTGCCTCAACGGTATCTGGGGTACAATCGCAGTTGGTCTCTTTGCTACAGGCAACGGTCAGAACGGCGTTGTAGGTCTCTTCTACGGCGGTGGCTTCCATCAGCTCGGCATCCAGCTCCTCGGCTGCGTTGCAGTTCTTGCTTGGGCTGCAATCTGGTTCCTCGCAGTATTCACAATTCTCAAGAAGACTATCGGTCTTCGTGTTACTCCGGAAGAGGAAATCAAGGGTCTCGATGCTTGCGAGCACAACCTCCCATCCGCATATGCAGACTTCATCCCTGTTCCGCTCACAGCTGAAATTCCTGATGTTGACGTTCCTGAGTATGTTGACGCATCCACTGATACAGTTCCTGTTGTTTATCAGAACGCAGAGCCGACAGAGCTTGCTTCCGACACAGGCACAGACAGAGTATTCACAAAGGTTGTTGTAGTTTGCAAGCAGGAGAAGTTCGAGGCACTCAGAAAGGCTCTCGACAAGATCGGTGTAACCGGTATGACAGTCGTAAATGTTTACGGTTGTGGTATCCAGAAGGGTGCTCCTGAGTATTACCGTGGTGCTCCTATCACTACAACTCTTCTTCCTAAGGTTAAGGTTGAAATCGTTATCTCCAAGATTCCTGTTGCTAAGCTCATCGCTACAATCAAGAAGGTTCTTTACACAGGACACATCGGTGACGGTAAGATCTTCGTTTACAAGGTTGATAATGTCATCCGTGTAAGAACAGGCGAAGAGGGTTACGATGCTCTTCAGGATGAAGAATAAGCTTCACATTAATTAAACTACAAGATTTTAATAATCCTTCAATATTTCATTATGCTTACGTCGTCTGATTCGGGCGTATGACATAAAACGGAAAAACCTTCGATTAATTTCGGAGGTTTTTTCGTTTTGTCTTGCATAAAGGCTGACAAAAAATCGACCCACACAAAAGCACATTCCTTTGTGTGGGTCGAACATTACAAATCTTTATCTACAGTTAATGGGTATCATCCATCTAAAACACTGCCTACAAGACGTCTGCTTACGCCACAGAAATCGTTGAAATTACCGTTGTTCTTTACCCATACATATCTGTTACCATATTTGAATTGCAGACTGATTGTCCCTTTTGGCGTTACGTAAATACTTTTAAGAGTCATCCATTTTCCAGACGGAACAACTGCAGTCTTGTTGGTACAAGACCTGTTGCTGTATACCGTAAGGCTCTTTGCTGTCTTGTACATACCCTTCTTAAAATAGCTGTCATAACCATCGCCAACTTCTGCGTAACGGGTATAATATATCCTTGATATTGCAGTAACTTTGGCATTTTTAAGCTCGAATTTTTTTGAAGAAGCATTGTATTCATATTCATAGCTCCATTTTACCGCTCCTGCGACATCTGTTTGCTTTCCATAAGCTATAGTCAATTTATTTCCGGAAATCTTTGTTATTCCTCTTACCGAACAGGTATATTTTGACAAATCTGCCGACTCAACAAGCTTCTTTGAGCTTGTGTCATAACGGAAAATTTTCAATATATAAGCCATATGACTGGGGCCTCTGCCGACAACATATAAAAATTCTTTGCTGTTTGAAATTTTTACATACTGAACTTCCAATTTGTAAAAATTACCACTGTACGTATAGGCATTCTTTCCGTTGACATATATCTGAGTTTTAGTTATATAATTACCGTTTTTAGAAAATTGAAATCTAACAGTATCCGCTTTTCCGTCATGCGTCAAATCCCACTTGTATGTAGCCGAATTAGTGAGTGTTACGCTTTTTAAAGTAGCGGCATCAGCATTGCTGCTAAGTAAAAATGTCATTGACACCATGCAAAGAAAATAAAATAAAAGTCTTATTCTTTTCATAAGTTTACCCTCCATAGATAATGTAGTTCAAATTTTAAGTTTGCAAAATCACGGGTGTGCAGTACACCAAGGCAGACGATAGTAGACACCGCAAAAATCATAATAATTACTAATATCATTCCAAACGCCGTATCTGCCCCCGTATCCTGTGCCAATTGACCAGCATTTCATCCAAACATATTTGTTGCCATATTTAAATTGCAGGCTCATCTTTCCATTCGAACTCAAATATACATTTTTTAATGTCAGCCACTTTCCGGCCGGAATTGTAGTTAATTTAGTGGTACAAGAAGCATTGCTGTAAACAGTTAGCTTTTTCGCCGTCTTGAACATACCCTTTGCATAATACGTCTCGTAACCGTCTTTTACATTGCTTGACTTAGGTGTTTGTGCTATCTTTGCGGGGGCTTTGGCACTTTTCAGAACAAGCGTTTTCTTTGCAGAATCATATTGATATTCATAATCCCAC
>CAVKLS010000143.1:0-4879 GCA_963657025.1 bacterium
GTACATTTATTTTAAAGCAAAGCAATTTTCATCCATTTTAAAAAGATAAAATTTATTTAAAATTTCTCAAACAAATGTTTGAAATCTTGGAAACTTTGTGTTATACTTAGATTAACTTAAAAAAATATACTTCAAAGTGGGTTTATAAATATGAAAGCATTAACAAAAAGTCAGCAAAAGGTATATGATTATCTTAAGGAAGCCCTCCAGTCGGGCGTGCCGCCAACGGTACGTGAAATTTGTGCAGGTACGGGACTTTCTTCCACAAGCACGGTTCACACACACCTCAAGACTCTCGAAAAGCTCGGTTACATCACAAAGGATGACGGAAAGAACCGCGCAATTAAAATCTGCGGCGTAACTCCTACTCAGCAGGTTCCGATTGTCGGACTTGTCACGGCTGGAAATCCAATCCTTGCCTTTGAGGAAGCAGACGGCTACCTCCCATACCCTATAACGAACGGCGAGAAGGATCTCTTTGCTCTGCATGTGCGCGGATTCAGTATGAAAAATGCCGGAATTCTTGACGGCGACCTGGTTGTTGCCGAAAAGGGCGTACACGTCGAGAACGGCGACATTGTTGTTGCCATGATTGAGGACGAGGCGACCGTAAAGAGAATTTTCTACGAGGATGACAGAGTTCGTTTACAGCCTGAAAATCCTGAGTTCGAGCCTATCTACACAAGAGACTGCGCCATACTCGGCAAGGTAGTATCCGTTCAGAGATATTATTGATTCAATTGATGCATAGGTTTTCAACATTTTCTCTAAATAAGTTAAAAAGTCCGTAGAAATTTCTGCGGACTTTCTTTTGTCTCAAAATTCAAGCAGCGCTGAACCGAACGGAACAGCGCCACCGAAAAATTATAGAAGAACTTATATTCTGTTTAGTTCCGAATTAAACCAAGTGGCAAGCAACAAAGTGGTTCGGAAGAACCTCTTTAAGCTGCGGCTTTGACTCCTTGCACTTGTCGCATGCGATTGGGCAACGACCTGCAAAGTTACAGCCCTTAGGTGTATTAATCGGAGAAGGAACATCACCCGAGAGAATCTGTCTCTTCTTAGCAACCTCAGAATCAGGATCCGGAATCGGAACAGCTGAGAGAAGAGCCTTGGAGTACGGATGAAGTGTGTTTGCATAAAGATCGTCACTTGATGCAAGCTCTACGACATTACCGAGGTACATAACTGCGATACGGTCAGAGATGTACTTAACGATGTTAAGGTCATGAGCGATGAAAAGATATGTGAGATCGCTCTGCTGCTGAATGTCGTGGAGAAGGTTGATAACCTGAGACTGAATGGAAACGTCAAGAGCTGAGATAGGCTCGTCGCAAACAACGAACTTCGGCTCGATAGCAAGTGCTCTTGCGATACCGACACGCTGTCTCTGACCACCGGAGAACTCGTGTGGAAAACGGTTTGCGTGCTCTCTGTTAAGACCAACGGTCTCGAGAAGCTCGTAAACTCTCTCCTGTCTCTTCTTAGCGTCATACATATGGTGAATTTCCATGCCCTCGGAAATGATGGAGGAAACTGTCATACGTGAGTCAAGAGAAGCATACGGATCCTGGAAGATGATCTGAGCGTCCTTGGAGAAGTTGAACTTATCCTTGCTCTTCTTAAGGTTGACCTCTTTACCCTCGAACTCGATGGTACCGCTTGTAGCCTGGTAAATACCCATTGCGACACGGCCCAATGTGGACTTACCGCAACCGGACTCACCAACAAGACCTAAGGTCTCGCCCTTGTAGATATCTAAAGAAACATTATCAACAGCCTTAAGAGTGCCTCCGCTTACCTTGAAGTATTTGCAAACATTCTTAAGAGAAATGAGAACTTCCTTGTTATTGTTTTCAGGCATTCTTGTCACCTCTTTCTTCGGCACTTGGGCAGTCAGGGTGGAGCAGCCAGCATGTAGCCTCGTGGATACCGTCTATCTTATAGGTATCAGGCTGTGCCTCATGACAAATCTGCATGCATCTCTCGCATCTTGCGCCAAATCCGCAACCCTTAGGAGGATTGAGAAGATCAGGCGGTGTACCGGGGATAGATGTGAGTCTGTCCTTCTTTGTAGCATCTGCTGTCGGAAGAGAAGCAAGAAGTGCCTTTGTGTACGGATGAGTCGGGTGATAGAAAATATCTCTTACTGTACCCGTCTCTACTATCTTACCTGCATACATAACAGCAACACGGTCAGCAACCTGAGCAACAACACCGAGGTCATGTGTGACAAGGATGATAGCTGTGTTTGTTCTCTCTTTGATTTCAAGCATAAGATCCATGATCTGAGCCTGAATTGTAACGTCAAGAGCTGTAGTCGGCTCATCGGCAATGAGGAGCTTAGGCTCGCAGCAAAGTGCCATAGCGATCATGGCTCTCTGTCTCATACCGCCGGAGAACTCGTGAGGATACTGCTGAGCACGCTCTTCCGCATTCGGAATGTTAACGAGCTTCAGGTACTTGATAGCCTCATCGTGTGCTTCCTTAGAGGAAAGATGTCTGTGGTGCTTGATAGCCTCGACAATCTGCTTACCGACCTTCATAGTCGGGTTAAGGCAGGTCATAGGATCCTGGAAGATCATAGCTACTTCCTTACCACGGATGGACTGCATCTCTTTTTCGCTTGCGGCAACGATATCGTGCTCGTCAAGCTGAATGCTACCGGAAACGATTTTTCCCGGCGGCATCGGGTTAAGCTTCATGATGGTCTGGCATGAAACGGACTTACCGCAGCCGGACTCACCAACAATAGCGAGAACTTCGCCTTCATTTACATGGAATGTGACACCACGGACAGACTTAACCTCGCCTGCGTAGGTATCAAAGGAGAAGTGCAAATCTTTAACGTCAACAACTGTTTTAGCCATGGTTTTCTTCTCCTTTCATTATCTTCTGAGCTTAGGATCGAATGCATCTCTGAGACCGTCACCGAGGAGGTTGAAGGAGAGCATTGTGAGACAGATAGCAACAGCAGGAACAACGAGCTGGAGCGGATATGTCTGGAATGCCTGCTGACCTGCCTGAGCAAGAGTACCCCAAGAGGAGTACGGAACAGGAACGCCGAGTCCTAAGTAAGAGAGCCAAGCTTCTGTGAAGATTGCGCTCGGAATAGCAAGTGTAACGTTGATGATAACAACAGAGAGTGTGTTCGGAACGAGGTGTCTTGCAATAATTCTGCCTGCACCGCCGCCCAAAGCCTGAGCTGCGATAACGAACTCCTGCTCTTTAAGCTGAATGATCTGACCACGAACAAGTCGAGCCATACCGGTCCAACCTGTAACGGCATAGGCAATAACGATTGTCCAAAGACCTGCAGGAAGAACCATCATCAAAAGAACGATAATGATAAGGTAAGGAATACCGTTGATAACTTCAACAATTCTCATCATGACGTTATCAACAACTCCTCCGAAGTAACCGGAGACACCGCCGTAGATAATACCAACGATGAAGTTAATGAAAACAGCAGCGAATGCGATGAAGAGTGAAACTCTACCACCCTCCCAAACTCTTGTGAACAGGTCACGTCCGAGTGTATCCGTTCCAAAAACATGGTGGTGGACTTCAGGGTTTCCGTCAGCGTCTGTGAGAACCTGACACTCTGTCCATACGCCTGCGTTAACGTGAGCGTAGTGCTGCTCTCTGCCCTCGAAAGGAGAGAAGAACGGAATGATGATAGAGCCGAGAATCATAAGAATGATGATAGCCGCACAAACGAGAGCGACCTTATTCTTAACGAATCTGCCCATAGCATCACGGAAGAAGGTTGTGCTTGGTCTTGAGATACCTTCACGGTTTTCCGGGTCAGGACCAACCCACTGGAATTTATTCTTAGCGATATTTTCCATTATTTGGATCCTCCTGAAACTTTAACTCTTGGGTCAATTAAGCCGTATACAAGGTCAACAACGAGGTTACAGAGAATGAGGAAGGTACCATAGAAGATTGTAGTACCCATGATCATGGTGTAGTTAACCTGCTGGATGCTTGTAACGAAAGACTTACCCATACCGGGAACTGAGAAGATAGACTCAACAACGAATCCACCAGTCAGGATGCCGGCTGTTGTAGGTCCGAGGATAGTAACAACAGGAAGGATAGCGTTTCTTACGCCGTGCTTCCAGATGATAGCTGCCTGAGAAAGACCCTTTGCCTTAGCAGTCTTGATGTAATCCGAACCAAGAACATCAAGCATGCTTGTACGCATAAGACGTGAAACAGATGCGATAGTACCGAAGCCCATTGCGATAACAGGAAGAATCTTGCAGTTCCAAGAGTTCCAGCCTGTGATCGGGAAGAACTTAATACCTGTCCATTGGTACAGCTTCAGTCCGAAGAAATACTGGAGCAAAGCCGCAACGATGAACGAAGGCACCGAAACACCAAGCAAAGCAATTAGCATACATACCGAATCCCACACCGTACCTCGCTTGACTGCCGCGAGAATACCGATTAAGATACCGACGATAACAGCGAAGATAAGAGCTCTGATACCGAGGTCAAAGGAAACCGGGAAGGTTGTGAGAAGTTTGTCCGTTACAGAACGGTTGTCGTCAAGGGAAACACCAAAGTCACCGTGGAGAACGTTACCTACATAAAGGATATACTGCTCGTATACGGGCTTATCCAATCCGTACTTTGCTTTCATACTTGCCATAACTGCATCAGGAATTTTCTTTTCACCGGTAAACGGATCACCGGGGAGAAGCTGCATCATGAAGAAAGTAAGTGTGACGAGAACAAAGACTGTTACAATAGTGTAAGCGATTCTCTTCAAGAAATACTTGAACATTTGGGGTTGTCCTCCTCTCCTATAATTTTTTGTTTTTTATTTAGATATCCGGTCAGTTTTCTGGGGTTCTCTATTTACATACAC
>CAVKLS010000144.1:0-4853 GCA_963657025.1 bacterium
ACACAATACTATATAAATTGATAGTGGCAAAATTGTAATTTTCAGAACAGTAATTTTAGTTCTCAAAAACAAAATTATTCGTAATACGTCTTGGCAAGTCCGCCCTCGGCAGTTTCCTTGTACTTGGAAAACAGATCCTTTCCTGTCTCATACATGGTTTTAACAACAACGTCAAAGCTTATCTTTCTCGAATAGGTGAGGAAATTTGCAAGGTCAAGTGCATTTATCGCTCTCATAGCCGCAACGGCGTTTCTCTCTATACAGGGAATTTGCACCAGTCCGTTTATGGGATCACAGGTAAGTCCGAGGTGATGCTCCATTGCGACCTCAGCGGCATATTCAATCTGGTCGAGCTCCATTCCGAAAAGCTCTCCGAGAGCCGCCGCCGCCATTGAGCAAGCCGAACCGATTTCAGCCTGACATCCGCACTCCGCACCGCTTATCGAAGCGTTATTTTTGATAATATTTCCCACAAGTCCCCCTGCGGCAAGCGCACGCAAAACCTGTCTGTCGGAGAAATGTCTCTTCTGCTGTTCGTAGTAAAGCACAGCGGGAACCACTCCGCAGCTGCCGCAAGTCGGTGCCGTAACTATCTTTCCGCCGCTTGCGTTCTCCTCACTCACGGCAAAAGCATATGCGCACACAAGGCGGTTTTCTCTTGTCGCGTCAGATTCATCTATATGGTGCTGTTGAAAAAGTATTCTCGCTCTTCTTGTGACGTTAAGTCCGCCCGAAAGAGTTCCCTCTGCCTTCAGACCTCTTCTGATAGCCGATTTCATCGTGTCCCAGACCTCGGCGAGGTAATCGTAAATTTCGTCCCCTTCGATTTCACGGACATAATCCGAGAGCTTGAGGTCGTTGTCCATGCAGTAGTCCTTGATTTCCGCAAAGCTTGTCAGCGGATATATGCTCTCGGCAGAAGCCTCCGGCTTGCCCTCTATCTGTATTTTTCCACCGCCCACGCTGTAGACCGTCCAGGCGTCGATACAGCCGTTATCAGCATCAAATGCCTCGAGCACCATGGTGTTTGGGTGCTTGAGCATGTCGTCCATGCCGTTCATGAAAACAACCTGAATTTCGCTTGGAGCGAAAACCTTTTTGATTATCTCGTCCGTTAAATGGCCCTTGCCCGTTTTTGCAAGCGAGCCGTACAGCGTGACAACATAGCCGCCGGGGGCGTTCGGATAAGTCTGTTTAAAAAGCCGTGAAGCATATTCGGGACCCATTGTGTGTGATGATGACGGGCCTGTGCCGATTCTGTATAATTCTCTGAGTGATTCCATAAGCTTTTACCTCGTATTTGATGCTTCGAGTATAGCATAATTAATTTTTCTTTTCAATCATTAAGAAGCCGCACGAAAAAGAGCCGACCGCAGTGGGTCGACCCTTCGTTAAAATAATTCTTTTTGGTTTTCTGATTATTCAAATACAATTCCGCTGTACTTGTGGAAGGACTCCATAGAAATCTTGATGGACTCCATCTCTGTTCTTTGAGTAGCGTCCTGCTCGAGAATGCAGTACTCTGCGCCTGCCTCGTTAGCGGCATCGAGAATCTGCTGAATAGGCATAATACCTGTTCCGACCTCACAGAAGTCTGTCGGCTTTGCGCCGTACTTGTTAAAGAACTCCTCAAAGCTTGCAACAGGAGTTGTGTCGTCCTTTGCAAGGAGATTAATGTTGTGGTCAAAAACAGCCAGCTTGGAGAAATCCTTCTGATGAATTGCGAAAACTCTGCCCTTCATCTTCTTGAGAAGCTCGATAGGATTCTGACCGCCTCTCATTGCCCAGAAGGTATCAAGCTCAAATGTGACGTAATTAGGATCTGTGTTCTCAAGAACGAGATCGTAAATTGTCTTGTCACCGAACTTAACGAACTCATGGAAGTGGTTGTGGAAAAGGAACTTCATGCCGTTGTCTGCAAGAATCTTACCCATCTTGTTGTAGTACTCGCACTGCTTCATAACATCGTCATAATCAGCATACATAGCTGCAGACTGACCTACAACAGTATTGCCGACTGCCTTGTGCCATGCGATGATGGAAGGAAGAGTCTCCTCGTTAATCGGAGCGATATGACCGGAAATAATCTTTGCGCCTGTGCCCTCGAGTGCGCCCAAAAGCTCCTCGGGAGACATCCCGAATCCTGAACCTGGGTCCTTATCTGCCTGATTGTTTGCTACCTCGAGATACTTATAACCGATAGAAGCAACCTCCTTGATTGCAGCTATAGGATCCTTAGCCATAGCTTCTTTTACGGAAAAGAGCTGAATACCAACCTTCATTGCCATAATAATACACACCTTTCAAAATACAATAATATTACCTGAGTTTTGTGTAATTTACATTTAAATTTTGTTAAATATTATTACACCGTTGTAATTATATCACAATACTCTCTCAAAATACAATAGTCCTCAATAAAATACTGAATTTTTGTGCAGGAGTTTGTGTTTTCTCCCCTTGACAATAATCCGATATCGGATTATACTTAGTCCGATTTCGGATTTCATTAAAAAAGGAGATTTGATAATGTCGGAAGAAGGAAAAGACCTGATAATGAGATTTTGTGTCGCAAAAAACATAATTGACGAGTGCTATTGGAGACTCAGCCACGATACCGCTTACAGCAACAGCGAGGTTTGTCTATTGTATGCCCTGAATGACGGAAAGCTTCATTCTCAGAAGGAAATAAGCGAGAATTGGTGCATCTCCAAAACAACGCTTAATTCAACCGTGAAGAAGCTTGAGTCAAACGGCTATATCGAGCTTAAAAAAATCGAGGACAAAAAGAGAGAAAAGAAAATTGTTTTGACCGAATCGGGCAAAGCTCTTGCCGAAAATCTGCTTCGTGATATGTACCGTGCAGAGAACTACGCCATGGACGAAACCATGAAGAAATATCCCGATTTTGTCGATGCCATAGAGTACTGGTCGACATTGTTCAAAACTAAAATTGACGATATTAAAGAGGAAAAATCAAATGAGTAACACAAAAAAACAGGCAATCGGTCTTTCAGACCACTTTACATACGGAAAACTGTTGCGATTTACTCTGCCGTCCATCGCAACAATGGTTTTCACATCAATCTATTCCGTCGTCGACGGATTTTTCATATCAAACTATGCAGGCAAAACCGCCTTCGCCTCCGTCAACTTCATCATGCCCGTCCTGATGATTTTGGGCACCGTGGGATTTATGGTCGGTACGGGAGGCTCGGCACTCGTGGCAAAAACCCTCGGTGAGGGCGACAAGAAAAAGGCAAGCGAGCTTTTCTCACTCTTCGTTGCCTTTGCGTTCTCCATAGGCGTGATTCTTTCAGTCATCGGCTTCATCTTTCTTCCACAGCTGACGGTTCTTCTCGGTGCAGACGAAAGCATGGTCGACTACTGTGTGCTCTACGGCAGAATAATAATTTCCGCCAACCCATTCTTCATTCTGCAGATGCTTTTCATGAGCTTTTTCATCACGGCAGAAAAGCCAAAGCTCGGACTTGTTTCCACAATCGGAGCGGGTCTTGCCAATATGGTTCTCGACTTTCTGCTTGTCGGCGTTTTCAGCTTCGGAGTTGCGGGCGCCGCAGTGGCAACAGGTGTTTCCCAGCTTTTCGGCGGTCTCTTCCCCATCATCTACTTCATGCGCCCGAACAACACAAGCAACCTGAAGTTCACTAAATTCAAGGTTGATGTAAACGCAATAGTAAAGGCTTGCTCCAACGGACTTTCAGAGCTATTGAGCAATATTTCCATGTCGGTTGTCGGCATGCTTTACAATACTCAGCTTATGAAATACGGCGGACAGAATGCTGTTGCTGCTTACGGCGTTCTTATGTACCTCGGTATGATATTCTCTGCTTGCTTCATCGGCTACACGGTAGGCACAGCACCTGTTGTATCCTATAACTACGGCGCAAACAACACGGATGAACTTAAAAACATGCGCAAGAAAAGCATAAATCTCATCGGCGGATGCGGAATTGCAATGGTCATTCTCTCGTGGTGTCTCTCCGTTCCGCTCTCAAAGGTTTTTGCCGGCTACGATGCGGAGCTTCTCGAAATGACTATCGCCGCATTCAAGATATATTCCTTTGCGTTCGCATTCATGGGAATTTCCATTTACGGCTCATCCTTCTTTACCGCACTCAACAACGGCCTAATCTCTGCAGTCATATCCGTTCTTCGAACCGTTGTGTTCCAGGTAGGCGCAATCCTCGTTCTTCCGCTTATTCTCGGCGTGGAGGGAATTTGGTATTCAATCGTTGTTGCCGAATTGCTCGCAATGATTATGACCGTAATTTTGCTCGTCACTCAGAAAAAGAAATATAATTATTGATTCTTCTAAACAAAACGAAAGCTCTCGACATTTTCCGTCGAGAGCTTTTTTGCGTCAGAAAATCTTCAGTGACCAGCTTATTTCTTCGGTTTCGTTTGGTTTTATCTCTATTCTGTCGTTCATGCGGCTGATTTCTTCCGCCACACCGTCACGACCGGGAAGCGAAGTCCAAGGCTCAAGGCAGACATACGGTGCATCGGTTTTATCGGCATGCCAGAATCCGATATACGGCATATCGGAATATTTCATCTTTACCCCGTGCTTTCCCTTATCGCTCTTTAAACTCACCTCATGCAAAGTGTCGGTAAGAACTATCGCGTCGTTGTCAAAAAGCGAATGCTCCAACTCAAAGCCGTTGTTTTCGTCCAGGGAAAAGCCCGGTCTTTCCTCCGTAGTAAGTCCTGCCGATGAAAAAATTACTCTTTTCGTCTTGCACTCCGACGGGAATTCTATGCGGTAATCCTCGAAAACAAGTCCTGTTTCAAGCGGAAGATTAATCCCCGGGTGACCGCCCACGGCGCAG
>CAVKLS010000145.1:0-4782 GCA_963657025.1 bacterium
GTATACTATCCGTATACTTACTTAAGAAAGAGGTCTTTTTGTTTTCATGGAAACAAGAATACTTAAGCCGAACTGCGAAGAAGACATTGCCTTTGCCGGCGAAAAGCTCCGCAGCGGTGAATTGATTTGCATTCCCACAGAAACGGTTTACGGTCTTGCCGCCGATGCACTGAACCCCGATGCCGTTTCACAAATATTTGTCGTAAAGGGCAGACCGAACGACAACCCCCTCATAGTTCATATTGCAGACTTTGATGATATTTATCCGCTTGTAAAATATGTTCCCGAGGAGGCTAAAAAATTAGCCGAAAAATTCTGGCCGGGACCGCTCACGATTATTTTACCTAAATCGGACATTGTTCCGATGAGAACATCGGGCGGACTTCAGACGGTAGCCGTGCGCTTTCCGTCACATCCGACAGCTCAGGCAATCATTAAAGCCGCCAAAAGACCGCTTGCCGCCCCCAGTGCCAATCTGTCAGGCAAGCCAAGTCCCACGGAGTTCAAATACTGCCTTGAGGATCTTGACGGCAAAATAGCAGGTATAGTTGACGGAGGCGACTGCGCCGTAGGCGTTGAATCGACTGTTCTGACTCTTGCCGAGGGCACGCCGAGAGTTTTGCGACCGGGCGGAATAACAGTAGAAATGCTTAGAAGCGTTCTGGGTGAAGTTTTGGTTGACGACGCCGTGGTTCACGGTCTTGCTAAGGGGGCAACCGCCGCAAGCCCGGGAATGAAATACAAGCATTATTCGCCGAAAGCCGACATCACGATCGCCGATATGTCCCTTGACGACTACATCGGTCTTATGAAGAATAATCCTGACTGTGCCGCACTTTGCTTTGACGGAGAGAACAAGTATTTTGACAATGACTTTGTTTCCTTCGGAAAGGAATACGACGGCAAAAGTCAGGCAAACAGACTTTTTGCGGCTCTTAACGAGCTTGACGAAAAGGGATTTACAAAGGTATATTCGAGAAGAGTGCAAAAGCACGGAGTCGGACTTGCCGTATTCAACAGGCTTGTCAGAAGTGCAGGCTTCAATATAATACACTCCGATTTCAACCTTATCGGATTAACGGGAACCACAGGCAGCGGTAAAAGCTATGCAGCAGAATTTTTCAGAAAAGCGGGCGTGCCCGTTATTGACTGTGATGCTGTCACGAAACTTCCGAATCTCTACAACGCAGATGATTTTTCAACTGTTTTCGGCTCTGCGGTTAAAAACTCAGATGGCAGCTTAAACCGCAGAAAGCTGGCAGAAATCGCATTTTCCGTCGAGGGCGGAAAAGAAAAGCTTGAAAATATCACATTCCCGATTATTCTCGCTAAAATTGACGAGATGATTGAAGAATATAAAAAGGAAGGTCACAAGCTGATTGTGCTTGACGCTCCCACTCTTTTTGAGTCGGGACTTCAAAACCGCTGTTCAAGAATCGTCGTTGTTACGGCTGACGAAAAAATCCGCCTCGAGAGAATCATGAAGCGTGACAGAATAAGTGAAAATGAAGCTAAGCTTCGTATGCATGCTCAAAGGGAGCTTACCGACTATGCCGATGCCGTCATAAATACAAACATCACAAGGGATTTAACCGAAGAAATTAACGCTGTATTGGAGGATTTCACATAATGGCAACAACGGGAAAAAGATACGCCACCCGAGAGCAATCGCGGGCACGTGCTTCATCTCGCAAAGATCACGCCGCTTCCCCAAAAAAGAAAATATCAAATATCAACGAAAAACTGAAAAAGAGAAACAAGCAGGTTCTTGTTTCAAGAATTAAGGTAATCTCTGTCGCATTTGCTCTTGTGGTTCTGGTTGTCGGCTCGGTCGTTGCAATTAGAGCCGCCATGCCCACAATTCAGGACACAACGGAAAAAGCGACTTATCCGTTAAAGTATGAGAAGATAATCGACAAAAATGTCAAGGAATTCGGCCTTGACAAAAGCCTGGTCTGTGCGGTCATATATGCCGAAAGCTTTTATAATCCCGACGCTCAGTCGAGTGCGGGCGCATACGGACTGATGCAGTTAACCGAAGAAACCTTCAACTGGATGCAAGAGAGAACCGACGGAAAAATCACTTATACAAGTGACGACCTCACCGACCCCGAGATTAATGTTCATTACGGCTGTGCTCTTCTAAAGCTGCTCAATGATTATTACGGCGGCAACATCGAGCTTATGCTGTGTGGCTACAATGCGGGAATCGGCAGTACGGATTCATGGCTTTCCGAATATCCCGACGGAAACGGCGGAATTTCCTATATTCCCTACTCCGAAACGGAAAGCTATGTTGTTATAGTAACCGAAGCCATGGAGAAATACGCTAGTATCTATGACTTATGATATTCTATTATTATAAACGAAAGGTGTAAAAATCATGTCATTACTTACTGAAAGAAAGAACGGTTTTTACCGTCTTACAGATGAAGAAGTAAAGCTTGCCGATGATTTCTGCGAGGGCTACAAGGTATTTCTTGACGAGTCCAAAACAGAGCGTGAGTGCGTAAGCTTTGCCGTTAAAGCAGCTGAGGAGAAGGGCTTTGTTCCTTATGACTTCAACGCTACCTATAAAGCAGGCGACAAGGTATACTTCAATAACAGAGGAAAGTCAATCTGCCTCGCTGTTATCGGAAAGAACGGAACAAAGAACGGCGTCAGAATTTCCGCCGCACATATTGATTCCCCAAGACTTGACCTCAAGCCGATTCCGCTTTACGAGTCTAACGACACAGCAATGTTCAAGACTCATTACTACGGCGGAATAAGAAAGTACCAGTGGGTTGCAACTCCTATTGCTATGCACGGTGTATTCGCTCTCAAGAACGGTGAGACTCTCACAGTCAGAGTCGGAGAGGACGATAACGACCCCGTATTCTGCATCACAGACCTTCTTCCCCACCTTGCTCAGGAGCAGGTAACAAAGACACTTGCCGCAGCTTTCACGGGCGAAGACCTCAACATCACTGTCGGTTCAAGACCGGTAAGAGACGAGAACGAGAAGAAAGCATTCAAGGCTAACTGCATGAAGCTTCTCAACGAGAAGTACGGCATCACAGAGGACGATTTCCTCTCGGCAGAAATCGAATTCGTCCCCGCATTCAAGGCTAAGGATGTCGGATTCGACCGTTCCATCATCGGTGCTTACGGACACGACGACAGAGTTTGCTCTTACCCTGCACTTCAGGCAATCTTTGACTGCGGTATTCCTGAGGACACATGCATCACCGTTCTCACTGATAAGGAAGAGATTGGTTCTTGCGGCAACGCAGGTCTTGCAGGCGATTGGCTCGCTAATTTCGTCACCGACCTTGCAGAGCAGGACGGCTTAAAGGGCAGACATGTTCTTGCTAAGTCAACTTGCCTCAGCGCCGATGTTACAGCTGCTTTTGACCCCAACTACCCTTCCGCTTTTGAAGCAAACAACTCCGCTTACATCAACTACGGCGTCGGCGTTTCAAAGTACACAGGTTCAAGAGGAAAGAGCGGCACAAACGATGCAAACGCTGAGTTTGTCGCAAAGGTAAGAAGAATCTTTGACGAGAACAATGTTATCTGGCAGATGGCTGAGCTCGGCAGAGTTGACCTCGGCGGCGGCGGAACAGTCGCACTTCTCATTTCCAAGCTCGGAGTTGAGGTTATCGATGTCGGTGTTCCTGTTCTCTCCATGCATTCTCCTTACGAGATGGTCTCCAAGATTGATGTCTACGAGGCTTACAAGGGCTTCAAGGCTTTCTTTGTGGACTGATTACAGCAAACCGAACAAGCATAAATACAAAATGGTCACATCAATCGATGTGACCATTTTTATTTTAGGCAAAAATAAAAGACGATCAACGATCGCCTTTTCTCGATTTTCTGTTTTCACCGTTAGCACGCTTAAAGTCGCTGAGCTTGTCGTCTGACTGCTTCTTGAAGCGTGACATCATATCCTCGAAGCTTCCGCCCGAATTCTCACTCGGTCTCCACTCATAGTCTCCGGGTCTTCCGCTCGACTGATATTTCTCTCGCGGCTGTCTTGTACGATATCCGCTGCGTTTTTCTTTTCTCGGTGGATTATCCGCAGTGTTTCCCTCGACCTGTTTAATTGAAAATGAGAGCTTTCCCTCGGGATTAATCGCAACAAGCTTAACCCTGACGTTGTCGCCAAGCTTAAGAACATCGTTTATATCCTTAATATACGAATTCGCAACCTCGGAAATATGTACCATTCCGCTCTTGCCTTCGCCGATATCGACAAATGCGCCGAACTTTGTTATTCCCGTTACCTTGCCCTCGTAGATTTCACCGACCTCAATCTGCATATAGAACCTCAATTAGCCCGAGTTGGATGTTATTTTAATTCAATCAGTTACCGCCGCCGTTGACGAAAACCTTTTCTCCCTGCTTGGCATAACCAAGCTCACTTCTTGCGTACTCCTCCGCATAGGAGTCCAAGCTGTCAGATTCGTTGGCAAGTCTGTAAGTAAGCTCATCATTCTTTGCCTTCTGAACAAGCACCTCCGACTGCAGCTCTGAGAGTTGTTCGGTTTTGTTTGTTATCTGAATCTGGGTTGCAATAAGTGTGTATACTATATAAACCATAAAAAGCAGTGCCGCAAATCTCAGCACAATGCCTGTTACGCTTTTTGTTTTTGTCATTTATCAAACTAACCTTTCCGCTTCGTTACATGGAAACAGTTATTACTTTACAGCACTTTGATTATACACGGTTTTATGTCACCAATTCAAGAAATAAAATAATTTTTGCATATTTTTTGCAAAAACCACAAGTGATAG
>CAVKLS010000146.1:0-2453 GCA_963657025.1 bacterium
AAGTTCAGAAGCTTGATGAAGGAAATTACCTATGCTTTCAAGAACCAAGAGAGACGCACTCCGACCCCCTTTCCGTCTTTCCACCCAAGCTCTTTGAAGCGGACACCACAAATGTCATTATCTCTTGTATGTCTCCCAACACCTACAAATACGACAAGGTAGTACTCGAATTCCAAATCAAGGCATGAAAAAAGCCCGCATTTCTGCGAGCTTTTCCTTCTTACTTTTCAGTTATTCTGTTTTTGACTTCATGATGTAAGCGTTGATTTTAAAGCCGTACTTTTCATAAAACTTCACAGCGGAATTTCCGGCAACAACCTTAATCTCTATGGATTTAATTTTCATCTCGTCAAAACGGCTCAGTGCCTTTTGCATGAGCATATCACCTATGCCCTTTCCCCTGTACGACGGCAGTACTGCCAGATAGTCAAGCTTGCCGCTTCCTTCCGCAAAATCAATTTTGCAGAAACCAACGACTTTGCCGCAGTCCTCAGCAAAAAAAATTTCACTTAAACCGCCGCGAACGGCATTTTCAAAAATCTCAATCGTCTTTTCAAACGGTCGGCTCGGATAATCTCCCTTGAAATTTTCCGACACCATATTGTGGTGCTCTGACAGTGCCGCTAAACAGTCGTAAACCTTCTTGGCTTCATTTGAGTCGATTTTTCTGATGTTCATGCTTTTTCACCCGACAAACTTCCTGTGTATTTTTTCATCATAACAGCCGCATAAACCGTAACGACAAGCTCGGTTATCGGCATTGCAAGCCACACCGAATTTGCTCCGATCGCAATCGGCAAAAGCATAATCAAAATTCCGCTTATCACAAAGCCTCTTGCGACTGAAACCACAAATGCTGCCTGCGGCTTCATTATAGCCTGAAAATAGTAGGTTGAAAAGATGTTAAACGGCAAAAGCAAAAACGAAGCAGAATATGTTCTTATGATTGCAGGAGCCATATTCAAAATTTCCTCTGTCGGTGACATAAACACACGAATGTAAAAATTCGGAACGCTCATTGAGAGCACCGTCCAGAAAACTCCGAAAATGCTGCTGTTAAAAGTGCAAGCCTTAAGGTTTCTTTAATTCTTTCCCCCTTGCCGGCACCGTAGTTTGTTGAAATAATCGGCTGAGATGCCTGACCTACGCTGTAAGCACAGCACTGCACAAAGGTGCTCACCTGAATTATCGGACCATAGATTGAAAGTGCATTCGAGCCGAGATACTTCATTATCTGGCGGTTGAAGAGCACTGTCAAAATTCCCATTGCCGCATCAATGAAAAATGTGGCAAATCCCGTCACGGTAATCTCGCTCAACTTTTTAAGCAATGCAGTCGGCTTAACAAGCTTCAATGTGTTTTTCTTGCTGAAAAAGTGCGTCATCATGACAATAAACGAAACTCCCGAGCCGATAGCCGTTGCAAGGCCAGCACCGTAAATTCCCATGTCACAGGTGAAGACAAAGAAATAATCACCGAAAACATTGAAAATTCCGCCTGACAAAACTCCGAATGTAGCAAGTGCGGGGTTTTTGTCGTTTCTCAAAAATGCCGCAAGCATTTGATTGAAAAGAAACAGCGGAAACACTACCTTTACGGGTCGCATATATTCTTTTGCAAGAGCCAGAAGAGTCTCGTTTGCGCCGAAAAAGGTGAGTATCTGACTTTCAAAAATCAGAACTCCAACCCACGCCATGACCGACAGAACTACCGAACCGATCACAGCCGATGTGAAATATTGATTTTCGACGCCGTCCGAGCCGACTGCACTTCCACGCTTGGTGCTGAATATTACGCTTCCGCCTATTCCCATAAGCAAGCCGAGGCTGTAAATTATGTTCCACAGCGGTGCGACAACCGCAAGTGCTGCTGTACCGTCGGGACCCTGATACTGTCCGACCATGGCGGTATCGACAATCGAATAAATCGAGGTTATCATCGCACTGCCGAATGCCGCCGCAAGATACTTTAAATAAATTGATTTGATTTTTCCGTTCAGAAAGTCCATTTCTCATCCTCCTTTAAAATAAAAAAAGCCGGACAAGAAACAGACATCTCAGTCTGTCCCTTATCCGGCTGTTGTTTCTCTGAACCTGAACAACGCGCCCTCCGAGCGACGCTTGCGATTGTAGCATATTAATTTTTCTAAGTCAAGCGGCGTTGTGAGACTTTTTCAAAACTACCTCAATCCTCACTGAAAAGCTTTAGACGGACAAAAGCTATCTCGTTTGCCGCCAAGCTCAGGCTAACCTTAAGAACGTTGTTTTCGGCTTTAATCTTCTGAATTCTGAGCTTTGGCTCGCACACACGGCGAAAATACTTTATGTCGTTTCTTGTCAGTTCCTTTTCGTATTCCATTTCACGCCAAATGTCGAGTACACTGCCGTTATTCTCATTAATGCTGTATATTTTCATCTGGTAAATGCCGTTTTTTTTATCTTTTAAACATATGA
>CAVKLS010000146.1:2470-4772 GCA_963657025.1 bacterium
TTTGCCCAAGTAGCCGGAAAACAGCCTGTTGAAAAACTCATACGCAAAACCAGCAGGCTTGAGTATGCCGTCTTTTGTCAAAATTCCCGTGCCGCCGTGAAGCATATCGGCTGAATCGTAAAACTCGGAAAAACGGTCACTTCCTTGGAACAATGCCGCAACCTCGCACTTGCCGTAAATATCTATCATATTTTTGACTATATATGCGCCCTTGAAGCATGTGTCGTTCAAGTAGTTTCTGTCGGAAATCGTCAGATTCCACTCCGTTATGTATATGGGAATTTCCCGGGCTTTTCCAGTCGGAACAAGCTTTTTGAACTGCTCTAAATTGTGAAGCAAGCCCTCATTATCGGTAATTCGCTTGGCATAGATATCCTCGTCCTTTGCCCCTCTTTCGTAGGCAAAGTACAGGAATGAAAAGAAATCGGGTAAATTCTTTCTTTCTGCCCATTTTCCCAAGAAGTTACAATTGTCAATCTTTCTGAGAAAATCACCTCGAAATCCGCTGCCGCCGAATTTGATGTCGGCACACTTAGCGTGAATCGCCTCGCTGCTCACCTCAAACAAATCAAGATAATCGTCAATATCTTTTTCTGACCACCTCGAACGCTCTCTGAACCACAATTCTATTCTCCAGCTCGAGACTTCGGCTCTTCCGTAGCGGTGGATGAGGTGCTCTGTCCATCTGCTCAGAAATGCGCTCCACTTTTCTTTCCCCGGATACAAATCGTTTGAGTTCTCGAAAATAAGCGCCTTCTCTACATTCTCGTGCACTCTTTTCGGCTTCATGCCAAGCTCGATATGAGGTTTGAGATCGTGCTCCATGAGAAAGTCAAGAATATTATCGAGTCTTGAGAAGTTATAGTTGGTATCATCGCTGTTCACATCGATGAGCATTGTTTTCGAGAACGGGCTCCAGAATCTGACATATCTGAAATTAAGAGTTTCCTTAAGCATTATTATGTGCTCTCTTATCTCCGAGCGCAAAAGGTCATCAGCTGAGCCGACATTTATCATATCATTCCAGCAACATTTCATTTCTTCATATTTAAGCGCCGAGAAAACCGTCTCCTCGTCATTCTTAACGTGCTGTTCCTCTTGCCGTATTCCGTCATTTCGCAGGTAGTTTTCGAGACGCTTTTCAATTATTCTGTCAGTCTCGCTCAAGCCTGAGTCGTCAGTGGTTTTCATTGCGCTTTTTCTGAACGCCGAAGGAGTCTCGCCGTAAGCATTTTTAAAAGCCTTATTGAACACTCCCACATTGGAAAAACCGTTGTCAAACGCAATTCTGGTGACGGGATGCTCCGTATAAAGCAAGTCGTCCATTGCGTGGTAAAGCCTGACGCTTGTCACATAGGAAAGAAAGCTCATACCGTAGTTCTTCTTGAAAAAACGTGACAGATAGCCCTCTGAAAGATAAAGCTGACTTGCAAGGTCCGAAAGACTAATCGATTTTTCGTAGTTAGCCCGTATGTAATTGTTAATTTGAGTCATACGGTTCTCGAAATTCTGCCTGTCGTCCTCTGCGTCCTTTCCGCCTGTTCGCACGAGAAAGTGAACAGAGAGCAAATCCATAACACGGTAGCAAAGTGCAATATGGCCGAAATCCGCCACCGTGCCCCTTGTGCTCAAATAATGATTGAGAAGCTTTTTCAGTGTATCTCTCAGTTCATCGTAGCGTTCGTTATTTCCCCTGGTGGAGTCGCACCAAAACATAATGTCACTGCTTGCGCAAATATCGCTGACAAGCTGATAGTTAATGTACAATCTCACATACAGAACATTTTCCGAGCCATTGACGCTGTGCCTCTTGTTCGCATTTATCACGAGAATGTCCTCAGGTCGCATATGAGTCATCTGCTCTCCGACCGCTACATTGAGTTCTCCCTCGAGAACAAACAAAAGCTCTATATCCTGATGAATTTGCTCGTCTATGTGCGTCTTGTTAAGCACTTCTACCTGAAGCTTTTCTTCTTTACTATGCCCACGCATATAAATTCTCCGTTACCACATCTTATTTATTCTAATCATTCTATTATTCTCAATATAGCACTGTAACCGGCAGCGGTTTCTTTTAAAAACCACTGTCGGTTAAATGCATAAGTGTATGATTAGGTGTATGGTATTATTCTATCACAATTACTTGTTTTCTGCACGCTTTTTGTTCAGGCTCTCAAGAATTTCGTTTGACTTCTTTTCATTGAGCGGATAAGCAGCAAGCGGGATGAGACAGCAAAGATACATGATACCGAAAATCAGGTTAACAGTAAGGTTGATACCGCTAAGTGCCTCTGCGGTCTGC
>CAVKLS010000147.1:0-4771 GCA_963657025.1 bacterium
ACATCGATATTTTCGCAGACGTCAAGAAGGTTGACTTCAAAGACGCTGTTAAAGCAGGTACAGTCGAGTATATCGGCGAGGAAACCGTAAACGCATTCCTTGACGCGGTTCAGGCTGAGTCCATTCTCGGCGGCGACGCAGGCAATCTCAAGGTTGTTTACACTCCTCTCAACGGTGCAGGCAAAAAGTGCGTTCTCGCTATTCTCGAGAGAATAGGCGTTAAGGACGTCACAATCGTTCCCGAGCAGGCTGAGCCTGACGGAAACTTCCCGACATGCCCATATCCGAACCCGGAAATCAGAGAGGCTCTTCAGAAGGGTATCGAGCTTTGCGAAAAGGTAAATCCTGATCTTCTTCTCGCAACAGACCCCGACTCCGACCGTGTAGGTGTTGCGGTTAATCAGAACGGCGAGTACATTCTCCTCACAGGTAACGAGGTTGGTATTCTCCTTCTCAACTTCATCGCTAAATTCCGCACAGAGCAGGGCACAATGCCGAAGGATCCCGTTGCAGTCTCCACTATCGTTTCAACCGATATGATTGACGATGTCGCTAAGGACTACGGCGTAACAATCAGAAGATGCCTCACAGGCTTCAAGTACATCGGCGACATCATCGCAGAGCTTGAGTCTCAGGGCAAGGAGGACAGCTTCCTTCTCGGCTTTGAGGAGTCCTACGGTTACCTTTCCGGCGGCTACGTCAGAGATAAGGACGCTGTTGACGGTTCTATGCTCATCTGCGAGATGACAGCTTACTACAAGAGAAACGGCATGACACTTGTCGACGCTATCAACGATCTCTACGAGAAATACGGCTACTACAAGAACAGCACAATCACACGTGCATTCGAGGGTGAGTCCGGTATGATTAAGATGGCAGAGATTATGGATAACCTCAGAGCAAACGCTCCTAAGGAGATTGCAGGCTATAAGGTTGTCGGTACAAGCGACTACAAGCTTTCCGTCAGAACAGACGGAGACGAGAAGTCCGAGATCAATCTTCCTAAGTCCAATGTTCTCGAGTATCGTCTTGAGAACGGCTCAAAGTTCATCGTTCGTCCGTCCGGTACAGAGCCTAAGATTAAGGTTTATATGTCCGGTAAGGGTGCAACAAAGGCTGAGTCCGAGGATATGGTAGCAAAGATGACCGCCGCTGCAGACGGAGTTTTAGGCTGCTAAAAACTTAATATAACAATTTTGGAGAGAATCCTCGGATTCTCTCCTTTTTTCGCATGTTTTAGCCAAAAAGAAAGAAGAGCCCATCTCTGAGCTCCTCTTTCCAATATATTTAGGAAGGGTAAAATGAATCTTAGTATCAACTTGAAAATCAAGCAATTTCTTCGCTTTCCGCACTCTCGGGAGCATCCATATCGACATGCTTCGGATCGACATGCGGATCGGTAATTCTTCTTAAGAACTTCTGAGTTCTCGGATCCTTCGGATGAACGAGAATTTCCTCAGGCTTGCCCTGCTCGACAATAACACCGCCCTGCATGTAAACAACTCTCGTTGCAACCTCCTTTGCGAAAGCAATCTCATGAGTAACAACTATCATTGTAATGCCCGACTTAGCGATATTCTTTATGGTCTCGAGAACCTCACCGACAAGCTCAGGGTCAAGTGCACTCGTAGGCTCATCGAAAAGGATTACATCGGGATCGAGAACCAAGGCTCTTGCGATTCCGGCTCTCTGCTGCTGGCCACCTGAAAGAGATGACGGATAGAAGTCAAACTTATCTCCCAGACCAACCTTCTCAAGCATCTTCTTAGCTACCTTTTCTGCAGCGGGCTTAGCAACTCTCTTAACCGTGATAAGTCCCTCAGTAACATTCTGAAGAATAGTCTTGTTGGCAAAAAGATTGTAGTTCTGGAAAACCATAGCCGTCTTTCTTCTCAAATCGAGCACCTCAGGCTTTGTGTGCTTCTTGCAGTTAACCGTAAGCTCGTTAACCGTTACGGAGCCCTCATCACCCGGATCGAGGAAGTTGATTGTACGAAGAAGTGTTGTCTTTCCTGAGCCTGACGGGCCGAGAATAACTACAACCTCACCGACATCTATATCCATATTCACGCCGTTCAGAACGTGGTTGTCACCAAACGACTTGCGAATATCCTTAAGTTCTACCATCATAATGAATCACTCCTTATTTTGCTGCTTCAGCATGCTTCGGTCTGAACTTGGAAAGCTTCTTCTCGAGAACTCCGAAAACCTTGTTGCAGACAAAGCTGATAAGCTCGTAAATGATTGTTGTCATTAAATATGCCTCTATGAAGTTGTACTTCGGGTTAGCAAGCAGGTTTGCTGTTGCCGTAATCTCGTATACACCAACATAGTAAGCAAGGCTCGTGCCTTTGATAACTCCGGTGAAGAGACCTGTCAGGTTCGGCATTGCAACCGATAAAGCCTGAGGGAAAATGATTCTTCTCATCGCCTGAGGTGTTGTCATACCTATTGACCAAGCAGCTTCAAGCTGTCCTTTGTTGACTGAGTCGAGGGCTGCTCTGAAAACCTCTGAAGAATATGCGCATTGATCCATGGAAAGAGCAACTATCGCATAAAGTACTGCGGGAATTCCCGATGTATCGATTCCTGCCGTAGCGTATAACATCATTGGAATGGAATAATAAGCAACATAGAGAAGTATAACCATCGGAACACCTCTCATAAAGCTGACATAAACCGCACAAATCTGAGATAAAACAGGGATTTTATTTTTTCTGACAAGTGCCATTAACAAACCGAATATCCAACCGATGATAACAGCCGCAAAAGCCATCTCAAAGGTAATCGGAATAGCACCAATAACCTGAGGGAGAGATTCCTTAATAAACTGCCAATCCATACTTTATTCCTCCTCTCAGTTCTTTCTTCCTACTGTGTAAAGCTTTTCGGTAATCTTGAAAACTCTTTCAAATATAAAGCAGAATGCCCAGAAGATAAGTCCAGTTGCAATGTAGATTTCAAGCTGAGTTGCGCCGTAATTTACTGCCGAGAGTGCTCTTGCTTTGCCCAAAAGGTCAAGTACACCGATTGTAAACGCAAGGCTCGTCTCCTTGAAAAGCATGATAATGTTGTTTCCTAAGGTCGGAATAGCAACTCCGAGTGCCTGTGGGAAAATAATTCTGATAAATGCCATAGTCGGACTCATACCGACTGATAAAGCTGCCTCTCTCTGTCCCTTATCAACCGCAAGATATGCGCTTCGCATCATCTCAGCCATGTTTGCGGATACGGACATTGAAAGTGTTGCTATAATGTATGCTGTAGTCGAGATTCCCGTCATATCGACTCCGACCTTCTTCATAAACTGCGGGAGAGCCAGATAAAGCAGGAATATAAGAATAAGTGTGGGAATGCCTCGCATGAAAGCAATCCAGACTTTAGAAATCGCTTTAAGAACTTTGTTCTTCGACATACTCATTCCGGCGAAAATCGCACCGATGATAAGCGAGAACAAAAGCGAAAGGAGAAGAATCTCAAAGGTTTTGGGTACCGCTTTGAGTATTTTAGGTACATACTTCAGTATCAAACTCGGATCAAATGTATTACCCACTAAACCGCACGTCCTTTCTTTTTATTCTTTATACGGAAGGTGCCGAAGCACCCTCCGCCGTAAAGAAAGTCTTTACTGATTATTTGTCAGCAATGTAATAAATCTTGTCAGAATAAAGTGCGAAGATGTCTTCACCAAGATACTCTGTAGCTAAATCGGAGAGTGTGCCGTCATCGAGCATTTCCTTAAGAACTGCATCGACATCGTCACAGAACTGCTGCTCGTCAGAACCGAACATCTCGTAAGTGTCCTCGCAAAGAACAACATCTGTTGCAACGAGATCAAGACCAAGCTCAGCGTTAACTGTCTCAAATACTGAAGCATAGGAAAGTGATGCGTCAACCTGACCGCTCTCAACCTGCTTGTAGCTGTCTGCTGTTGTGAGGTTGGAAACTGCATTCTGAACGATCTCTTCGCCCGGATGATCAGCGTTCCAAGCTTCAATCATAGAGTACTCATAAGAAGACGGGTTAGAGTTGATTGTCTTGCCTGCCATATCCTCCATTGTCTCGATTCCGCTGTCCGGCTTAACAATCCAGCTCATCGGTGATAAGCAATAGTACTGCTCAGGGAAGATGTACTTTTCCTTTCTTGCATCGGACTTAACGAGCTGATGTGAAACCATGTCGAGCTGTCCTGCGTCAAGTGCTGTGAGAAGTGCCGAGAAATCCATGTACTGGATGTTGAACTCATACTGAGGAAGTCTCTCATCGAGCTCCTTGAGAACTGCTACATCATAGCCCTGAAGCTCACCGTCCTCATTGAGGTAACAGTACGGAGCCATTGAGCTTCCTGTACCGACGTTCTTTACGGTAACCTCTCCGCTTGCTGCGGTGTCTGTCGATGATGAAGAATCGCTCGATGCGCTTGAAGAGCTTGAAGAATCTGAGCTTGAACAAGCTGTCATTGATGCTGCCATGAGAAGTGCAAGGACTAAAGAAGATACTCTTGCAAGCTTACTGTGTTTTTTCATTTTAGTTTCCTTCTTTCTTTTCTTTCCGTTTTATACAAACAAAGGCGTTTCATCCGCTAATCTCTTTCGGATGAAACGCCTTTGTTTCTTGCTTGACTAAATTATATAGATGCAAGCGGATAATGTAAAGCAAATGAGAGGCATTTTTGGAATTTATGCAAAATTGAACAATTATTCAAAGTAACCAACTACAATTAACGGTAATAATTCCGATATTTTTTCTTTATTGTTATGCTGTGTTAAAG
>CAVKLS010000148.1:0-4685 GCA_963657025.1 bacterium
GTATTACAATCATCAGGTAGTAATAAAAAACAAAATGCCGAAGTAAAAGAAAAGCGAACTTCCTCAAAGAGAGTGTGACGGCGGTGAGAGTCACGCAGGATAGCTTTTTGAGCCGACTTCATGCGTGGCAGTACCGTGACGAGCGGTATCGGGTCTTCCCGTTACAGAAGATATGAGTGACGAATTTCAGCTAATTCGTAATTCGGGTGGTACCGCGGTTTTCCGTCCCGTTTCCGGGGGCAGAAGCCGCTTTTTGTTGCTTGTAAAACTTAATTCAGTTAATTTTTATTGTATCGAAAGGACGATAACATAATGAAATGGACAGGACTTAATGATTTAAGAGAATCTTATCTCAGCTTTTTTGAGTCAAAGGGACATTTAAGACTTCCGTCTTTCTCTCTTGTTCCTAATAACGATAAGAGCTTGCTTCTTATCAACTCAGGTATGGCACCTATGAAGAAGTACTTCACAGGTGAGGTTACACCGCCGAGAACCAGAGTTACAACATGCCAGAAGTGCATCAGAACTCCCGATATCGAGAGAGTAGGTATCACGGCAAGACATGGTACTTATTTCGAGATGCTCGGTAACTTCAGCTTCGGCGATTACTTCAAGCACGAGGCTTGCGCATGGTCTTGGGAGTACCTCACAAAGGTTCTCGAGATTCCGGAGGACAGACTTTACTGCTCCGTTTATGAGAAGGATGACGAGGCAGTTGACATCTGGGTAAAAGAAGTCGGCGTCGACCCGAGCCACATCGTTCGCCTTGGCAAGGAAGACAACTTCTGGGAGCACGGCTCAGGTCCTTGCGGCCCATGCTCTGAGATTTATTTTGACCGTGGCGAGGAATACGGCTGCGGCAAGCCCACATGCGGAGTCGGCTGTGACTGTGACAGATACATGGAAGTTTGGAATAACGTTTTCTCACAGTTCAACAACGACGGAAACGGAAACTACACTGACCTTGCACAGAAGAACATTGATACAGGTATGGGACTTGAGAGACTCGCTTGCGTAATGCAGGGCGTCGACAACCTCTTCCTTGTAGACACTGTTCAGAACATCATGAAGCACATCTCCCGTATTGCGGGAAAGACATACGGCGACAACGAGAAGGACGATATATCTCTTCGTGTTATTACCGACCACATCCGTTCCACAACATTTATGATCGGTGACGGAGTTATGCCTTCCAACGAGGGCAGAGGATATGTTCTCAGAAGACTTTTGAGAAGAGCCGCAAGACACGGAAAGCTCTTAGGAATCGACAGACCGTTCCTTGCAGAGGTTTGCGAAACCGTTATAGCAGAGAACAAGGATCACTACACAGAGCTCGAGGAAAAGAAGGACTTCATCAAGAACGTTATCCACAACGAAGAGGAGAACTTCTACAAGACTATCGACCAGGGTCTTGCTATTCTTAACGGCTTTATCGACAGAGCAGAGAGCAAGATGCTTTCAGGTGACGACGCATTCAAGCTTAACGATACTTACGGCTTCCCGCTTGACCTCACAAGAGAGATTCTTTCTGAAAAGGGCATGACAGTTGACGAGGACAGATTCCAGTCACTTCTTCTCGAGCAGAGAAATCGTGCACGTGCCGCAAGAAAGCAGTCCGACACAGACGCATGGGTAGGCTCGGCAGACCTTTTTGACGATATGCCTGCTACAAAGTTTGTCGGTTACACTCAGATGAGCTCTAAGGCTCAGGTTCTCGCAATCGTCAAGGACGGTGAAAGAGTTGAGGCAGCCGAGGAGGGCGACAATGTAGTTCTCGTTCTCGATACAACACCTTTCTACGCAGAGAGCGGCGGACAGGTAGGAGATACCGGTATCATCTCCGTAAACGGCGCTGAAATCGATGTAACAGACACAAAGAAGAACCAGAGCGGCGTATTTATGCACCACGCTGTTGTTGTCAGCGGAGAGCTCAATGTCGGTAACGAGGTTGAGGCTAAGGTAAGCGTTATCAGAAGAAACTCAATCATGAGAAACCACACAGCGGCTCACCTTCTTCAGGCTGCATTGAGACAGGTTCTCGGAACACACGTTGAGCAGGCTGGTCAGCTTGTCAATGAGCAGAGAGTAAGATTTGACTTCACTCATTTTTCGGCTATGAAGCCCGAGGAGATTGCCGCTGTTGAAACTCTTGTAAATACAAAGATTATGGACGCTATCCCTGTTGTTATGCAGGAGATGCCGATTGAAGAGGCTAAGAAGCTTGGTGCAATGGCACTCTTCGGAGAGAAGTACGGCGATATCGTTCGTGTTGTTACCGTTGACGATTTCTCAAGAGAGTTCTGCGGCGGTACTCATGTTGATAACACAGCAAGACTTTCTATGTTCAAGATTGTTTCCGAGTCCGGTGTAGCAGCAGGCGTAAGAAGAATTGAGGCTGTTACAGGTCTGGGCGTATTCAAGCTTATGGCTGATAACATCAAGACAATCAACGAGACAGCTGCTATCCTCAAGGCAAACAATGTTCACGAGCTCGCTGCAAAGGCTGCTCAGGTTATGGCTGAGAGCAAGGAGAAGGATAAGCTCATCGAGTCGCTCAATTCCAAGCTTGCCGCAAGCTCTGTAAGCGATTTCATTAACAAGGCAGAGACCGTCAAGGGAGTCAAGGTCGGTGCGGCTATGTTCACGGGAGCTGATTCGGGAGCACTTCGCACAATGGGTGACAAGATTCGTGACCTCGTCGGTGATGAAGCAGGCGTAGCTGTTATCGCAGGAACATCGGACGGAAAGGGCACACTTGCTTGCGTAGTCACAAAGAAGGCTCAGGAAATGGGTCTTAAGGCAGGTGTTATCGTCAAGGCTGTTGCTCAGGTAGCAGGCGGAAACGGTGGCGGAAAGCCTGACTTCGCTATGGCCGGCGTCAAGGACATCACAAAGCTTGACGAGGCTATTTCTGCCGTAAACGGTATTGTTGAGGGCTTAATTAAGTAATCGTTAATTAATAATATTTCGAATTTCATTGAAAGGAGAAATCTTTATGTCAGACTGCATTTTTTGCAAAATCGCAAACGGAGAAATTCCGTCAAACAAGGCATATGAGGACGACAAGGTATTAGCTTTTTACGACCTCGACCCTCAGGCTCCAAAGCATGTTTTGATTATTCCCAAGGAGCACATTTCCTCGGCTAACGAGATTAACGAGGACAATGCAAGCATAGTCGCACACATTTTTGTTACGGCTGCTAAAATCGCAAAGGAAATCGGCATTGCTGAGGACGGCTATCGCATTGTAAACAATTGCGGTAAGGACGGCGGTCAGTCGGTGGGTCATCTTCATTTCCATCTTTTGGGCGGAAGAAGTATGGCATGGCCTCCGGGCTAATGCTTTAAGGCTAAAAAAGGGAGCGTTCGATTGGACGCTCCTTTTGATTTGCCAATGTGAAAATACTGAAAAAAACTTGCTAATTTTCCAAATCAGAGTAGAAAAAAACGGCTTTGGCTGTTATACTTAATCTGTTATGTTCAGCATTATGCCAATTTCAGTATTCAGGAGATTACAAAGTGAAGAAAATAAGAAATATAATTTCTCTAATTTTGGCTTTCAGCTTGGTGGCAAGTTTATTCGCCATACCGACCTCGGCTGAAGGCTTTTCCTATGAGTTTGAGAAAAACTCGCAATCTATCTACATGTACAGTCTCGATAACAACGAGTGTGTTTATTCCGTAGACGCTGATACTCAGCGGCCGATTGCTTCGCTTACCAAGATAATGACCTTTATCGTTGTAAGCGAGTGTATACCCGACCTTGAGAACACGATAGTCACCGTTGATCAGGTTGTTGCCGATGAACTCGAGGGAACAGGCTCATCCCTTGCCGGTATCAATGTCGGTGAGGAATTGAGCTTTTTACAGCTTTTAAATCTGATGATGGTTCCTTCTGGTAACGATGCGGCTCTTGCAATGGCGGTTTACATTGACCAGCATCAGGAAGAAATCTCACAGTACCTCTCGACTAAGAGCTCGATTTCGGCTGCCGAGGAGGCTGCAAGCTCCGACAGCTCAGACAGCACAGACGAAGAATCGAGCGAATATATCGAGGGTGACGCAAAGGATATCCCAGATCCTGTTGCGGTTAACGATTACACTGACGGAACAAGCGATGCGACTGAATCGAGTACGGAAAGCACTGAAAATTCAGAGACATCAGAAAGCACAGAAACAACCGAAAGCACAGACAGTACTGCTTCAAGTTCATCATCAGGCAGCGGCGTATCTGAGGCTTCGCAGTATTTCGTAAGTCTTATGAACGAGAAGGCTCGAGAGCTCGGATGCATGGATACTCATTTCGTAAATCCGCACGGCTTGAATGACAGCAATCACTATTCAACCGCAAGAGACCTTTCCAAAATGGTCAGTTACGCTACGACACTTCCGTATTTCAGTTCGATAGTCAGCCAGACATCGTACACACTTCCCGCAACAAACATAGTTGACGAGGAGAGAACCGTTGTTTCAACCAACAAGATGCTCTCTCAGTCGGACGAGAACTCAGCTTACTACTATACATATGCTAACGGAATCAAGACGGGCTCTCACAACGAGGCTGGCTACTGTATTGCGGCTTCCGCTACTTACGAGGGATACACCTATGTTTGCATTTGTCTTGGAAGTCCGATGATAGATTCAAACGGTGAGACTATAGATTACCACGGAGAAATGGTTGACGC
>CAVKLS010000149.1:0-4680 GCA_963657025.1 bacterium
CCTCAAGCTTCATGATTCCGTCCTGAAGATAAGACAGCATGAGTCTTCCGCTGGAAGCACCGATGTCAACCGCCAAATAATACTTCACTTAATCCACTCCTTTATTTTGTTGTGCCGTACAATTAACTATAGTTAGATTATAGCATAGGAAAACCAAAATAAAAGGACAGCTTTTGACTAAAAAACTGTCCTTATTTGCAAGCCGCATTAAGTCGGCACTTCCTCGGCGAAACGCCGTATTTCTTTTTGAAAAGCCTGTGGAAATAGCTTATATTCTCATATCCCACGGATAGCGCAATATCGGAAATAATCATTCTT
The DNA here is from genome assembly GCA_963657025.1 of bacterium. GTDB lineage: Bacteria > Bacillota > Clostridia > Oscillospirales > Acutalibacteraceae > SIG603. The sequence continues at coordinate 319 of CAVKLS010000149.1, forward strand.
GTGTTCGTGAGATAGTAAGCCGCCTGACTGAGTCGCTTGTTCTGCACAAGGTCTGTGAAATTCTGTCCCGTCTGACGTTTGATTTCTCTTGATAGCCAGCTTAAATCGCAGTGCATAAGCTTGGCGAGCGTGGTAAGCTCACCGTCACGGTAATTTTCCTCAATGAACGAGAGCACCATCATTACGAATTTTCTCGACTCAGACTGTGCGTTTGTGTCCATTACATTTATATAATTTGTCAGCTGCATGAGCAAAATTCCCATGGTAGCCTTGTTCATCAGCTGCTTGTATGGCTGAGGATTGAGAAGCGTCCAGATGAGATTCTCGACAAGATTCTGCACGGGCAAAGCGTTCGCCACTCTGAAGTGCATATAATTGACGCTTGATTCCTTACCGGACATACAGTCGATGAGAAATTCTTTAAGCTGGTTTTCATCCATGAGATTCAGCGCATAGTCAAAAAATGCGGGTAAAATGATAAAGTTGATTGCTATGTCGTTTTCGCCCGCCGGCAAAATCTCCTGAATGCTGTTTTGGTTGAGGAAAAGAAGCTCGCCCTCGTTCAGCTCCACCTCTGCCCCGTTGATAATGTGTCTTGTTTTTCCCGAACACATATACACGACCTCAACATAATCGTGAGTGTGCGGAGGGAAATGCACAAAACGGGAGTGTTTTCTTATGCTTATAAGCTTTCCCGTGTCCATGAGCCGCTCGGCATTTATCTTTGCGGTGTTCTCGGACATATATATTTCACGGTCAATTTCGGTCTTTCCGCCGTGATAGGCTTTCTCCTCATCGGTGAGTGGTCTTAACCTCTCAAGAAGCTCTGCGTGCATGCTTTCTCCTTTCTGTCACATAAAGAATGAGCGAACAAACAAGTATTCCCGTGAAAGCACCGCAGGAATCTATCCAGACGTCGGTAATCATAGGGCCTCTGCCCGACACAACCTGAATGCTCTCATCAAGAAATGCAGTCAAAAACGATGCTCCCTCCGCTTTGCCGATAAGCTTTATATCAAGCTTCTGACTTTGTCTCACTCTCAGTGCGACTATAAATCCAAATACGGCATACTCGGAAAAATGCGCAAGCTTCCTCACGAGGTATTCCGTGGCAAGCTTCTCGCCAACAAACACCTTGAGTATCGGAATAAGGTAATTCGACCAGTAGCCGCTCTCCTCGCTCGACTGCGCCGCAGGAACCATAGAGTGTCCCCATATGAATATCAGCATGATAATTATCAGTGCGTTCAATATATATATCTTCTTATCGCCCTTTTTGTTCTCTTTCTTACTCATAAATCTTATCCTTCTCCAAATTAAGCCTGTAGCTTTTCGCTCTGCCCTTAAGTCCCGTCTCCCGTATTAAATCGAATTTCTCGAGCACATGTATAAGGCTGTATGCATGCGGTGACTTAAGCTTGCATTTCTTTGACAATTCCGCTGCGGTAAAATCCTCCGTAAAATCATATATTTCATCGGGCAAAAGCTCAAGATAATCCTCGGGGCAGTTGAGATATATCTCCTCGATAACCTCGTCGGGTATTCTGTCAAATTTCGAGGCACGGATTTTCTTCTTGTCTCCGTAGCCGTCCAAAAGCTTGTAATCGGTGACGTCAAGAAGCATCACGCAAACGTGAAGCCGTGGGTTATCGAGCATATCGATTATTCCGCCCAGCTCGAAAAAAGCGTCTGAAAGTCTTCCCCGTTTTGTGACCCGTCCGCCCTCGCTCGTTTCTCCCGTGTCGGGGTCTATCCAAACAAGCTTTCTTTTGCGGATAACGGGCAAAACAAGCGTGACATCGCTCACAGCAAGAAAATACATAAGCTTGGTCTTTAGGCGGTAAGCCGCTCTCGTCTGAATTTCTATTATACCGTTCTCGCCGACAGCGTCTGCAAAGAAGCTGCCGAGCTTAACCTCGTGATTCTCGCCGCTTGGCTCAAAATAATATTTCAGCACCGCATGAAGGCTTTTTTCGCTGAGTGTTCCGATTTTTCTGCGTTCTCTCAAATTTCCGATAACCTTTTCACGAGCCTCGTCCAAATCGTAAATATCACTCACCGCCTTGTCACTTTTATAATAATTTCAGTTTGATTGTATCATAAATATATGACAAAATCCAAAACATAAAATAATTTAATTTCTGTTAACATATTTCTGGTGCAATTCGGTTATTATATTCCCGTTTGTATCAGTTGTATACAGTATGCGGAACTTCCGCCGACAGGAGAAAGATATGGAGTATAAAATAATTATCGGCGTTCAGCCGGGATATCATGTAGATAATGTCTCACCCGTTAAAGCGGCAAAGATGGCTTTCACGGCAAAAAGTGCCTATTCGGAATTTAACGGCTCTAATATAACTCCGATTATTGTGGTTTATCCCGAGGAATACGGCGCACCCAAAGGCGGAGAGAACGGCGTTCTCATTTCGGGCAAAACAAGCGAGATTTCCAAAATAATAATAGCCGCAGGCAAGCTTATGGCAGACCTCGGTCAGATAGACGCAAGCGTACTTTCTTTCAGCTCCGGCGAATTTTTGTCGTCAAGCAGTATTCACAACGAATTTGAAAAAGGCAAAGCACTGAATTCACTTTCGCTTATCTCGAGAGAGGTTTTTGTCAGCGATAAAAACGCGCAGATTTATTTTGACATTCCGATTGACGACGAGGATATGTTCACCGTCGCAGAAAAGCTTCAAAAGGCACAGGGCACTCTCGACAAGGACGATGACTACATCGTTGTCGGCACGGTTTTCCCTGTAGGAAGCGAGGTGCATTTCTCTTGTGCCCCCAATGCGGCAGAAAATCAGAACGACAAGGAGAAATTCAGCCGTTCTGTCAAGAAGCTTCTTCAAAACGCAGGTTACTCCGCAAACTTCTAATCAAATAAACTTATCCGTAAGAGCGATTTTTATCGCTCTTTTTCTTTTTGTCCGAATGCCGAAAAAATGGACAAAAAGCAGACAAAATGCTTGTCCGTTTTCTGTCCGTTTCACTCATGTATAATTTAGCCATAGCAAACGACAAAACAACAAACAAAAACAAAAATCAAAATTAAACCTAATCAAAATTTAAGGAGTAAACATTATGAAAAACACAGCTAACAACACAAGAAAGTCAAAAAGATTCTTCAGCTTAATCCTCAGCGTAGTACTTGTTCTCGGAGCACTCTTCGTGATTCCCGTTTCTTCCGCAAGCGCAGCTACAACAACAAAAACATTTGTAACATATCAGGATCCCGATTACGGCACAAGCGGAAAGTATGTAGGCGTTGCAGACATAACAGGCAGAAAGGTTAGCCCCTCTCAGGTCAAGAGCCTCAAGGCTACAAACGGCGTCAAGGTCAAGGTTGACTACGCTCACACAAACAAGTTCGCAATGATCTATGTTATTCCAAACCAGAACTTCCTTGGAACAACAAAGGTAAGCTTCAAAATCGGTAACACAAGCTATTCTTTCAACTACACAGCTAAGAAGTACGTTAACCCCGCTTCCACATTCACAATCGACGGTGTTTCCCAGCTTTCTCAGCTCAACAAGCACCTTTTAGCTCACTCAGGCGCTGATAACGGCATCCACAAAGTTACAATCAAGGCAAAGTCAGGCTGGAAATTCACACACATCGGAGCTATGAGCAACAAGTGGTTCTTGAACCGTGACTTCAACACAACTTCCTTTAACGCAAGAATCGACAACTTCAGATTCTTAAAGGTTACATTCCAGAACACCTCCAACGGTGCTTACGTAGTTCAGAACATCGATATGATGAATTACTCAGGCAAGTAATAAAATTAAAAATTAACAAGATTACAACTTCCTAACATACAATTACCGAAATTACACAGCACACAAAAACGGCAAATCAGAAAAAGATTTGCCGTTTTTACTGCTCTTATCTGCCACTGTACCAAAACAGTAACCGTCAAAGCTTGCAAAACAATATCTTAGGTGATATACTTAACACACTATATTTTATTACCTCAGAAGGGTGATTGTCATGTTAAAAAAATCTGTTAGCTTATGTTTAAGCCTTGTTTTAGTGCTTAGCTTGTGCTTTTGTCTGCCGATTAATGTGAGTGCTGTAGTAGATATAGGAACGCAAGACACTACTGGTTACTATTTTTATACATACTACTCCAACCGTGCTGTTGTATATAAATCCACAAATAGTTATACCAAGACTTATATTTATCCTGAGGAATCTCTTTCCAATGAGTGCAAGATAACTAACCTAAAAAGCAACAGAAGCGGTGTTTGGGTAAGGAATCGAGGAGAATTCTTTACAATCAACTCTTCTTCTTTCACTGGTACGGCAAAAATAACCTATAAAGTAAACGGAATATCCAAAACATTCAAATACAC
>CAVKLS010000150.1:0-4641 GCA_963657025.1 bacterium
CTCCCATACCGTTTCCTTTGGAACGCTGAAGGTCAATCGTCACACTGAATTCTGTTACAAATTCAGGCTGACGGACTGAAATCATAGTCGGCGAAGACTGCGGCTCGTCAAGAGAAACTCCCTGACCGACAAGCTTGAGACTGCCGTCGGCAAAGGTATAATTTGCCATATCGGGATTTCTCGTGAAAAGGATATGCTTGGAAATCGGCTCGTTAAATTCGACGGTAACATTTCTGTTCTGCGGCAAAGCCTCCTCGGGAAGCTCCATATTCGGCTCTAAATCGACCATACCGTTATTTCCGACGGTGCACCAGCCGTTTTCCCATGTCACAGGAGCAAGAAAAGTCTCTCTTCCGAGGTTATGGAGCATGGCATGGCAGAATTTTCTGATTCCGAGACACACGAGATACCATTTTCCGTCGTCACTTTCCACCAAATCGGCGTGACCCGTGCACTGTATCTCACTGTTTTGACCACCTATTGTGCTGTGAGTCAAGATAATTCCCCTGTCATTCGGGCATTTCTCATACGGCCCCCAGATGTTTTTAGATCTGCTCATGGTCTCGCTGTGACCGTACTCCGTGCCGCCCTCTGCTATCATGAGGTAATAGTAACCGTCTTTTTTATAGATATGCGGGCCTTCGGGCGTTTTTCCTCCGCAACCGTAAGAGATGATTTTCTTGTCGGAAAGTATATCTCCCGTTATTGGGTCAAGCTCAAACATAACAATTCCGTAGCCGTTTTCATCCATGCCCGTACCGCAGTAATAGCATTTCCCGTCATCGTCCCAGAAGACCGACGGATCTATTCCCATGTGGTCTATCCATGCGGGCTCACTCCACACACCGAGAATGTTTTCATCCTCAGTGTGCACAATGAAATTTCCCTTGTCGGAAACATTCGTGGTAATCATCCAGAATTTTCCGTCATGGAACCTGAGGGTAGGTGCAAAAATTCCTCCCGAATTCTTGCACCCGTGAAGCTTAAGCTGGCTTTCTCTCGTCAGAACATGACCGATAAGCTCCCAGTTTACGAGGTTTGTGGAATGATAGACAGGCACTCCCGGAAAGAACTCGAAGGTAGAATTCACAAGATAGTAGTCCTTGCCTACTCTGCAAATTGACGGATCGGGCGAATATCCGGGGATTATGGGGTTATGAAATTTACTTAACGCCATTTTATACCTCTTTCTTATAGCATTCTATCAATTCCCAATCAGACTCCCTCTCATACCAGGCAAGACCTTTGTCCTCATATTCAATCTCACCGCGCTGGTTATCGTACGGGTCGATTCTCGGCTGCTTTTTCTCAGGAATCAATGCGCCCTGATACTCGCTGTTTGCAGCCATTCTGAATGGGTCGAGGTTGCCGAAATAATAGTCGTGACGCTCATAGTTGCCTGCTCTGAACGCACTTCCGCCAAAGCTGCAGTCTGCAAATAGCCAACCGAACGGAGCAACATAGAACTGTGCCCAGTCGTGGCATCCTACGTCGTGCGGATTGACATATACGCCTGACTGCCATTTAGCCGGGATACCGGCGCATCTGCAAAGCGTGATAAAGAGAAGTGCCTGAACACCGCAGTCACCCTTAAGTCCAAGTCCGCAGTAATCGGGAATTTCAGTGATAGTGAAATATTCTCTCATGTAGGAATATGTGACCTTTGTGGTGCAGTAGTCATAGAATTTTCTTGCCAAAAGCACAGGATTTTTCTCACCGCCGCCGATTTCCTCGCAAAGAGCCTTAATAAACGGAGTAAATCTGATGTGCGGATAAAGCTCCTCTGTTTCAAAGGACGGCTGTTCCGTCTTTCCGGCAAGCTCAATATTCTTCTCGTCCTTAAGGTCGATATAATTCACGACGCTGTCGTACTCGTATTCAACCTCAAAACGCTCATTTTTATCAAGCTTAGTCTCGAAGAAAATTGTTCTCTGAGGATCATTCTCGTCACCGATAACGGCATTATCGGAATGCGACAAAATCTTGATGTTTTTCATATTTATTGCGTCCTTCGGAATCGGCAAATGAACTCTTACCGTCTCTCCCGCTCTGAAAACATCATCGTGCATCTTAGTCCATGCCTTGAGTCTGATGTGCCATTCGCTCTTTCCGTCTGCCTTCATAGCCGCAATATTCTTATCAAGCTCTTTTCTTGCGGGGCTTTCACTCGCACTCGGCTCGCCCGCACGCTCTGCAAGGTCGGGATGAACCTTAACGAGTGTTGAAAGAAAACGCTGATGACAATACACCTTGCCGCCGATATAAAGCCACTCGATTGCACTTGTATCAAGAAGATTCTCAAATTCCTCTCTTGTCATACCGCTGATTTTCTCGGAAGCAAGCTTAAAAGCCTCCTCCTCGGTATAAATGAAATCGCTCGGAATTGCCTTGATTATTCTCTTCTCGAGGCGAAGTCTCTCCTTAGTGCACTCGGGCACCTTGGGATTGTTAAGGTAAATCTCGATAAGTCTATCACAACGGGGAAAATCGCCGCACCATTTGGCACGCAAAATATCCTCGGGCAAATCAACAGCAAGCGGAGTCATATCATTTACATTTTTCATAACGCAGCACCGTCCTTAATTACTAAATTAGTATCTGACAAAAATTCTATCATTTTACCGCATATAAATCAAGAATTTATATTCTTTAATCGAAAATATCCACACATTAAGTCTCAAAAGAGAAAAACAAAAAAGGCTGTGGTCTCCCACAGCCTTAACAGACAATATTAGCCTTAATTAAGTTTTAAGCTAAGCTTAAATTACTTAACCTCAACCTCAGCGCCAGCCTCTTCGAGCTTAGCCTTGATCTCGTTAGCCTCGTCCTCAGAAACACCCTCCTTGAGAGCCTTCGGAGCGCCGTCAACAAGAGCCTTAGCCTCCTTAAGTCCAAGACCGCAAACATCCTTAACAACCTTGATAACGTTGATCTTGGATGCGCCAGCAGACTTAAGAATTACGTCGAACTCTGTCTTAGCAGCCTCTGCAGGAGCGCCTGCAGCACCGCCAGCTACCATAACAGGAGCAGCAGCGGAAACACCAAACTCTTCCTCGATTGCCTTTACTAACTCGTTGAGCTCTAAGACTGTCATAGCCTTAATGTCTTCAATAAACTTTGCGATATCAGCCATTGTAATATCCTCCTAAAAATGTTGTTTTTAAATTAATTAAAAATTTAGCAGATTATTCTGCTGCCTCTGCAGGAGCAGCCTGCTGCTCAGCAACAGCGTTGAGAGCAACTGCGAGACCTCTCGGACCGGATACGAGTACGGAGAGAAGCATCTGTACGAGACCTTCCTTGCTTGGGAGATCTGCGATTGCAGCGACTTCAGCAGCACTCATGACCTTACCGTCCATGTAGCCTGCCTTGATTGCGAACTTACCTTCAGAATCCTTAGCATACTTGTTGAGAATTCTTGCAGGAGCGATCTGATCCTCACCTGCTACAGCAAGAGCGCTTGTTCCCTCGAGAACAGAAGAAAGACCCTCAATGTCAGAGCCTTCGATAGCTCTCTTAAGGAGAGTATTCTTAATAACAGTGTACTGTACGCCTGCCTCACGGAGTTCCTTACGGAGCTTTGTATCGTTCTCAGCTGTGATGCCCTTGTAATCAACAACAACACCTGCTGCAGAATTCAAAACCTTCTCCTTGAGCTCAGCGACAACTGCCTGCTTTGCTTCTAAAACACTTGAACTTGGCAAAATATTCACCTCGCCTTTCGGGTAATAATTTATGCATATCAAAAAATGCCTTCCCGCAAACCGCAGGAAGGCATAGGAACGACATAGTGAGATTATATAAATCTTAGTCGTGCTTCCTCGGCAGGCGGTCAAACCATTATGCTAATGCACCTGCTGTCTTTGAAAACAGCTTAAATAGTATAACACAGACAAGTTAACTTGTCAAGTAGTTATCAGATAAACTTTGATGCAACAATCTTAATTCCAGGGCCCATTGTTGTGCTTACAGCGCAAGAACGAACATACTGACCCTTTGCTGCTGCCGGCTTAGCCTTTACGATAGCATCGAGAAGGACGTCAAAGTTCTCCTGGAGCTTCTGAGCACCGAAGGACTTCTTGCCGATAACGCAGTGGATGATGTTGGATCTGTCGAGTCTGTACTCGATCTTACCGGCCTTAGCCTCCTGAATAGCCTTAGCGATGTCAGGGGAAACAGTACCGGCCTTTGGGTTTGGCATGAGTCCGCGAGGTCCGAGGATTCTACCAAGACGACCAACCTGACCCATCATGTCAGGAGTTGTGATGAGGACATCGAAGTCGAGCCAGTTCTCTGACTGAATCTTCTGAACCATGTCTGCGCCGCCAACGAAGTCAGCACCTGCAGCCTTAGCAGCCTCAATCTTCTCATCCTTACAGATAGCGAGAACGCGAACGTCCTTACCTGTTCCGTTAGGAAGTACGATAGCACCACGAACCATCTGGTCAGCGTGACGACCATCAACACCAAGCTTTACGTGAACCTCAACGGTCTCGTCGAACTTGGCAGTACCTGTCTTAACAGCGAGCTCAAGAGCCTCAGCAACTTCATACTGCTTGTTGCGCTCGATAAGCTTAGCTGCATCAGTATATTTCTTACCGTGTTTCATTATCTTTCCTCCATAGAGTGGTAAATATCGGG
>CAVKLS010000151.1:0-4617 GCA_963657025.1 bacterium
ACGCAAAGGTATATTACCACAACCGGGGGAATAATGCAAGCTTTTTTTGATATTTTTCAAAAAAATTTTTTGCCCGATTTTTCGCATGATTCTCGGAAAAATCGGGCGGTTTCATTTTGTTGCTTTAAGGGCGTTTCGCCACAATATCCTGTGTCTTTATGGCAATGAATACTCAAATTCTCACGGTCTTATTTGCCTTGGAGCTTTTTCTCGAGTTTTTTCCTTTCCTTTTCGGCAAGCTTTGCGTTAGCCGCCTCCATTCCGAGACAAGCAAGCACTATCATGCTCTCTGAGTTTTCGTAGTATATATCGAGCATGAAATTGCCCTTTCCCTCGTACGGTGAGCCCTCCACCCCTGCGTGAGCCACAATGGCGTCATCATCGAGAATATCGTACTCCCAGGACGGGATGATACCGAAAATTCTCCAGTTTACCATTTTGAGAAGATAGCGGGTCTTGTTGTGGACATAGGTTTTTTCGATAGAGCCTATTTCCCTGTCGTCAAAATATATCGTATATTTCTCACCACCGAAAATGCTTTCCTTGCGCTCTATCTTTCCTATTTCCATGTCGTTGCGATTAAAAAGCGTCACATTCCACAAACGCTTTTTAATCTTCTCGTTCTTAACGTGGTAGGCTTTTGTTTCGTTCTCGTAAAATATATCGTAGTCAAGATCCCACGAAAAAGGTCTTTCTTTAAAAAACAATCTCATCTTTTATCTCCGCCCGAATTAATTGGATTTACCGAATTAAATAAATCCTTCATAGTATAACACAAAACTGCGGAAGTGTGAAACCTCCGCAGTTCTTTGAAATGTAAACTTTATATTAAGTAATCAGCAATCAGGAAAATGATCTTTAAGCCTTTGGGAGCATATTTGCCGTAGCCACGACATCAACGCCGCTTAAGCAGACATTTTCGATAATTACATCGCCGATATGAACGGGAGCCTTGACCGCCGCCGCATTTATCTCTTTCATGCAGTCGAATATCTTTGACTTTGGAATATCGCTTTTTGTCTTGACGGGCACAACGGGATGCACTCCGCCGATAACGGCAACCGTGCTTGCGACGGTTCTTGTCGGCGACACAACCTCTTTTCTTGCGTAAATATCTCCGCGCTTGCAGGTGTTTCCGCTGACGGAGACAACTTCTCCCCCGTTCATCTCAACTTTAAGCTGACAGCCGAGCGGACAGTTAATACATGTGAGTTCTCTGATTTCCATATCTATCCCCCTTACTCATCCTCGAGCGTGATTAAAATCTCGCTTGCATCGGAATTTTCGATATCCGATTTTTTTATCACGACATTTTCCATTTCACCGGGAGCGAGAATCTGCTTTTTGCGGTGGACAAGACGCTTACCGCCGAAATAAACGCTGATATATTTATTTTTAAAGACATTAGCCACTCTGAATCTTACGGTAATATTGTCCTCTGCGTTGGTAGGATTTACAAACACGGGGACGCTGTATCTCACGCCGTTCTGAGTTTTTATTTCAATCGGTGCTTTTTTCGACGACATCATTTTACCGTTTATGTACTTCACGGCATTTTTTCCTGCCTGAGCCGCCTCCTCGGAAACATAATCGACAAGGTCGTGAACATGAAGAACATTGCCGCAAGCGAAAACTCCGCTTATATTTGTTTCGAGGCTTTCATTGACGACAGGACCGCCCGTTATTTTTGAAAGCTCCACTCCTAGAGTTTTGGACAGCTCGTTCTCCGGCAGAAGTCCGACCGACAAAAGAAGTGTATCGCACGAATAAAATTCCTCCGTTCCCGCTATCGGCTTGCCGTCCGAACCAACCTCGGAAATATCGACGCCCTCCACTCTCTCCTTGCCGTAGATTTTGGTTACGGTATGAGAAAGCTTCAGCGGAATATCGTAGTCATTAAGGCACTGGACAATATTTCTCTTAAGTCCGCCCGAATACGGCATCAGCTCTGCCACAACCTTTACCTTAGCGCCCTCGAGCGTAAGTCTTCTTGCCATGATAAGACCGATATCACCCGAGCCTAAAATAACAACCTCTTTGCCGGGCATATAGCCCTCGATGTTCACAAGTCTCTGGGCAGTACCTGCGGAGAAAATTCCCGCTGGACGGTAACCGGGGATATTAAGCGCACCTCGGCTTCTCTCACGGCATCCCATTGCAAGAATAACCGCACTTGCTTTAATCTGTCTCAAGCCGTTTTCTGCGCTCACGCAGGTCACTGTTTTTGTTTTATCCTCATTCTCTGATATATCGAGTATCATCGTGCCAAGCACATACGGGACACTGAGCTTCTCGCATTTCTCCTCGAAACGTGCGGCATACTCGGGGCCTGTAAGCTCCTCTTTGAATGTATGAAGTCCGAATCCGTTATGAATACACTGGTTGAGTATTCCTCCGAGTGAAGCGTCTCTTTCGATTATCAGTATATCCTCGTTATTGCAGCCGTTTTCGCAAGCTGACGCCGCTGCCGCAAGTCCTGCTGGGCCGCCGCCCGCAATAACTATTTTATATTCGTCTTTAATCGTATATTTAACATCCTTCATCAGTCGTTACCTCCCTTTGAAGTTTTTCCGACAGCAACAAAAGAGCCCTTCTCGTTCTTTTTAATATCATCAAGAGAAAGGTGAAGCTCACGCGCGAGAATCTCCATTACTCTGGGCGAGCAGAATCCCGACTGACATCTTCCCATTCCCGCTCTTGTTCTTCTCTTCACGCCGTCAAGCGTGGTTGCACCGAGAGTGCGGTTGATGCTTGCGACGATTTCGCCCTCGCTCACTGTCTCACAGCGGCAGATTATATTACCGTATGCCGGGTTCTCCTTTATAAGCTCCGCTCTCTGCTCAAAACTCATTTCGTTAGGCTTTTTCAGACCTTTTCTTATAGGATTGAAATCGTCCTTTTTCTCTGCTCCGAGCTTCTCAGCCACAAGACCTGCGGTGTATTCGCCTATTGCGGGCGAGCTTGAAAGTCCCGGAGACTCGATTGCCGCACAGTCGAAAAATCCGCTGACGCTCGATTCACCGAGGATAAACTCATGCTTCGGCGAATGTGCTCTCAGACCGCTGAACGAGGTTATTGCCTGACGGTTCGGAAGTGCCTTAACTGACTTTGCGGCAAATTTAAGAACATCCGCAAGTCCGTTTGCCGTGGTATCAATTCCCTCTTTATCGTCAATATCATCGGCAGTGGGACCTAAAAGCAAATTGCCGTGAACTGTCGGTGACACGAGAATTCCCTTGCCCAAAGCGGTGGGAAGCTGGAAAAGAGTCGTGCTTACCAAATCACCGACGGATTTATCGCAGATGATATACTCTCCTCTTCTCGGCTTCACTTCGATTTTGTCCTCACAGACCATATTATGAATATCATCGGAATAGACGCCTGCGCAGTTGACCACTGTTTTAGTTTCGATTTTCTTTCCGTTCTCGAGAGTGAGTATGAAAGCGTTCTCATTTCTTTCAATTTCTTTCACACCGCTTCCGAAGCTGAACTCAACGCCGTTATCCGCCGCATTTTCGGCAAATCCCAACGTAAGCTCAAACGGGCACACTATACCCGATGTCGGTGCAAGCAAAGCGCCGCACACGCTGTCGTTAAGGTTTGGCTCAATTTCCTTTGCCTCGTCGCCCGTGAGTATTCTCAAATTCGGCACGCCGTTTTTGACTCCTCGCTCATAAAGCTCATTCAGCTTAGGGAGATTTTCCTCCTCAAAGCAAAGAACCATAGCGGTATTTCTCTTAAACGGTACATCGAGCTCCTTTGCGACCCTATCCATCATCTCATTGCCCTTGACGTTGAACTTAGCCATAAGCGATCCGTTCTCTGCGTCAAAGCCTGCATGTATGATTGCCGAGTTCGCCTTACTCGTTCCCGTACAAACATCGTTATCTCTTTCGACCAAGAGAAATTTTCCCCGATAGCGGGACAACTCTCTTGCAACGGCACAGCCGATTACTCCGCCGCCGATTATCACACTGTCATACATTTTATTTCCTCCGCCAAATATAACCTATAGCAGGTATCCCCCGCCTCTAATAGGCAGGTTTCATTCGGTCTTTCAGTAAGATTTTAATCTCCCAATGAAAGACTGAGGAGCTGAAGCTCCCTTTGCTCTGTTTACAATCTGTCGCAAACTCTGCTTTTTTCAAGCAATTCAGAGCACCCATCAGATTTAAGAAAAACCATATGGAAATTTATGGAAAATATATGGTTACTAACCGATATACTACGATATTAACACATTCGATTTTTCTTTTCAATAAATCTCATATCCAAAAGCTTATGTTGCTTTTCGTGCAAAATCACAATATGAATACATCGTTTTTTGAGTTTGGAGTGTTGAGAGTTGAGTGTGGAGTTGGGTTTGAACGATATTTGTTTTCCGCTATTTATCTCAGTGCAAGATAGTCGGCTTGGAGGCTTTTGCTATTTTGACAGCCCGTGCACCGTTTTAAAAATGATAAAGGGCGGTCAAAGACCGCCCTTACGGGATTTGTTTTATTTTTGTTCTGTATTTCTCTTTGTGTAAATAATACGGCTGTCTTTAATCAGTGTTGAGTTGAGTTTGAACGATATTTGTTTTCCGCTATTTATCTCAGTGCAAGATAGTCGGCTTGG
>CAVKLS010000152.1:0-2414 GCA_963657025.1 bacterium
ATAGTGTATTTTGAAACTATTATACTTAAAAATCAGGTGATACACATGAGCGCAAACAAATCGCGCGGAAATTTTGCTGAAGGAGCCGTCTGGAAGAATATTCTCTCACAGGCTTTTCCCCTGATGCTCGCACAGCTCGTTCAGCTGTGCTATAACATCGTTGACCGAATTTACATCGGACACATGCAAGATATCGGAACCATGGCACTTACGGGAATCGGACTTGCGTTTCCGCTTACAAGCCTGGTCGGTGCATTCACAAGCCTTTACAGCATAGGCGGCACTCCGCTTTTTTCTATCGCACGAGGCGAAAAGAACGATGACAAAGCCGAGAAAATTCTCTCACAGATTACAATGCTTCTGGTCGCAACATCGTTCATAATTTTTATCCTCTGCTATACGCTTAGAAAACCGATACTGTATCTTTTCGGTGCAAGCGACAATTCCTACCCCTACGCCGACGCTTACCTTAAATACTACCTTTTCGGAACAACCTTCACTATGTTCTCGACAGGTCTCAATAACTTCATAAACGCTCAGGGCTACCCCAAGTTCGGAATGATGACTACGGTTATCGGTGCGGCTCTCAACCTTGTTCTCGACCCGCTGTTCATATTTACATTCAATATGGGAATCAAGGGTGCGGCAATCGCAACTGTTATCAGTCAGGCGGTCTCCGCTATTTGGGTTTTTCAGTTCTTCATGGGCAAAAAATCCCAATATCACTTCAAGCTTAAATACATGAAGCCCGATGCTCAAATCATCAAGGATACCCTTTCGCTCGGTGTTTCCGGCTTCATCATGAAGGGCACCAACTGTGCGGTTCAGGTCATATGCAATTCGACCTTAAGAATTTTCGGCGGCGACCTCTATGTAGGAATTATGACTTGCCTGAATTCCGTGCGTGAAATTGCAGAACTCCCCGTCTTCTCGCTTACCCACGGCTCTCAGCCCGTTCTTTCTTACAACTACGGAGCAAAGAAATATGCAAGACTGAGAAAATGCATTAGATTTATCACTATTTCCGCTTTTGCTTATTCCATTTGCAGTTGGCTGATGATTACCTGCTTCCCAAAAATTTGGATTTCTATATTCACAAGCGATGCAGAAATGGTTGAAAAAGGCGTAGCGGCACTTAAACTCTATTTCCTTACCTTTGTGTTCCAAACCTTCCAGTCGGCAGGACAGTCCACCTTTGTTTCGCTCAAATGCCCCAAGCGTGCGGTTTTCTTCTCACTTCTGAGAAAAGCGATTATCGTTATACCTCTCACGCTTATGCTTCCGAGAATGGGTATGGGTGTTGACGGTGTATTCGCAGCCGAGCCTATCTCAAATGTCCTTGGCGGACTTGCGGCTTATATCACCATGTACTTCTCGCTTTACAGAAAGCTTCCGAAGGAAGACGAGTAAATTACAACATATCAGCTATCAGAACAGTCGAAAACTTTTTTCGGCTGTTTTCTTTTATTTTCCTTTATAAGAAAAGGCTTTGAATTGACATTTTAAGCTAAATATGCTATATTATTCCTACCAGATTACTATGCAATTCTTGAAGCTTTGCAACTTTGGTAATATTTTAAGGGAGGTTACCGAGTCACAGCAAGCATGAAGCTTGAAAAGAGGAAACCATATTATTTCAGCCGCTAAAGGTTTAGTTATCCGTTAAGAAACGGATTACCGGACAGACGGTTCGGTGGCGGCACATTATTTTAAGTATGACAGTTAAGGAAAAGAAAGCAAAATTAGAAAATTATTTGAAGGACTTGAAAAAGGTTGCCGTGGCATATTCCTCGGGAGTTGATTCCACTCTTCTTCTGAAGGTTGCCTACGACACCCTCGGAAAGGATAACGTTATAGCAGTCACGGCTGTCTCTCCGTTCTTCCCAAAGAAGGAGACCACCGAGGCGGTGGAATTCTGCAAGGAGCTCGGCATTCGTCACTTCTTTGTCGAAACCGACGAGATGCAGATTGAGGGCTTTGCCGAAAATCCGCCCGACAGATGCTACATCTGCAAAACCGCACTTTTCACAAGACTTATCAATGTGGCAAAGGAAAACGGCATGGAGTATGTCTGCGAGGGCTCAAATATGGACGACCTCTCCGACTATCGCCCGGGACTGAAAGCCATAGCCGAATTGGGTGTCAAGTCACCGCTTCGCTACAGCGAGCTTTACAAGAGCGAGATAAGAGAGCTCTCAA
Organism: bacterium; assembly: GCA_963657025.1. GTDB lineage: Bacteria > Bacillota > Clostridia > Oscillospirales > Acutalibacteraceae > SIG603. The sequence goes on from CAVKLS010000152.1 coordinate 2,200, forward strand.
AGGAGCTTAATCTTCCCACTTGGAAAAAGCAAAGCTTCGCCTGCCTTGCCTCCCGTTTTGTCTACGGCGAGTACATCACCGCCGAAAAGCTTGGCATGGTCGAAAAAGCCGAGGACTATCTTCGTGAGATGAACTTCACCCAGCTCAGAGTAAGAATTCACGATAAGCTTGCGAGAATTGAGGTTGCCCCCGATGAGTTTGATAAGATTATGCCT
>CAVKLS010000152.1:2454-4577 GCA_963657025.1 bacterium
GCTTTATGTATGTCACACTCGATTTAGGCGGCTACGCTATGGGAAGCATGAACCGTGCGCTCGGAATAGAGAATAACTGATTTTGAAACCACCTTTTTCATATATTTTGTGTAACAAAAAGGATGACAGTTTTTCGCTGTCATCCTTTTGTTTTGCCATTTTATTTAAATATGCGGGATTTTCCTGTCCGAAAGCTTAAGCTTCATATTTTCGTCAATCTCGCCAACGGGCTTGTCGCCCTCATGCAGCTGCCAGATAAACTCTGCCATTTCCTCTGCAGTGTTGTAATTTGTTCCTCTTGAAGAATAATCAAAAGACGTCTCACTCTCGTGACAAGCCTGTTCAAATTCCGTTTCGGTGGTTTTCGGTGCCATGACCTTAGCGCGAAGCTTGTAGCCGCCGCGAATCATATCGTCCCATATCTGCTCGGTAAGAGTCGATACAAAGAATTTAGTCGCACAGTAAAATGCACATCCGGGTACATTGATATAGCCGCCAATCGAAGCTATATTGATAAGCTGTGCGCCGTCCTTGTCGTAATTGTCTGCGACGAACATCGCACTGAAAAGACCGAGAGCCTCTACGTTAACTCTGAGCATTCTTGTGTTATGCTCAATCTCTGCGTTTCTCAGGTCGCCGCCGTTTCCGAGACCTGCGTTATTGATCCATGTTTCGATATCATAGTTCTTAACAAGATTATACACACGCTCCGCCTCGCCGTCCTTAGAAAGGTCTGACGAAACAATTACCACATCGGCATCGGGATTTATTTCGGCGATTTCTTTTTTCAGTTCTTCAAGCCTTTCGGTTCTTCTTGCAAGAACGATGATATTGTAGCCGTGCTTGGCAAATTCCTTTGCGGTTGCGTAACCTATTCCCGAGCTTGCGCCCGTAACCATTACATATTTAGCCAAATCCTTACCTCGCTTTGTCTGCTATCATTTATTATCAAGCATTTCTGTAAACTCCGAGAGAATTTCGGGAATCTTAATTCCCTGTGGGCAAACACTCATGCATGCACCGCAAGCGATACAAGCCGACGGGTCTTCACCGGGATTTTCTCTGTTCATGTTAAAATTGAGCAATGCGCCGCCGTTTTTAGTTTCATTATAGAAGGAAATCAGCTTTGGAATGTTTATCTCCATGGGACAGCCCTCCGTGCAATAGGAGCAGCCCGTACACGGCACAAGATTTAGCATAACATCGACAACGGACTTTACGGCGGCATAGTGCTTTTCGCCGAAATCCGCCCTTTCATCAAATGTAGCCAGATTCTCCTTTAGCTGGTCAAGCGTGGACATTCCCGAAAGACATACCGCGACATTAGATAGCGACTGAATGAACTTAAAGCACCACTGTGCGTTTGTCCAGTCGGGCTCTGCGTCTCTCAAAGACTTCTCTGCCGTTTCGGACAGATTTATCAGTCTGCCGCCACGCACGGGCTCCATGACTACAACGGGTATTCCGTGCTTCTCGCACACTTCATATTTTGCCTTTGCGTCCTGAAGCGTCCAGTCGAGGTAGTTAAGCTGAAGCTGACAGTACTCGAACACATTCGGGTATTTGGTCAGGAATTTGTCTATCGTTTCGGCTCTCGCGTGAGCGGAAAAAGCAAGGTGTTTGATTTTTCCGAGTCTCTTCTGCTCCAAAAGGTAGCCGACTACATCAAGCTCCTCGTTCGTGTAGAAGTCAAAGGAGGACTCACAGACATTGTGAAGAAGATAAAAATCAAAATAATCTACTCTGCACTTCTTCAATTGCTCCTCGAAGACATCGGATAAGCCGTCACAGTGAAAATCTGAAAGATAACCCTTAAAGCCAAGCTTGTGGTCTTCAAAATTCATCATATGACCCGGAAATTTTGACACGAGCATGAAGCTTTCTCTCGGATACTGACTTAATACCTCTCCGACAAAGCTCTCGGATTCGCCGTTATGATAGCGAAAAGCGGTATCAAAAAAGTTTATTCCGTGCTCATAGGCATATTCGATTATCTCTCTTGCCTTTTCTCTGTCAATCGGGCCTCTTTCCTCTGTGGTGGGAAGTCGCATATTTCCCATTCCCAGTGCCGAAACCTTTTTTCCCGCAAGCTCATTATAATACATAAATTAATTCCTCTTTAT
>CAVKLS010000153.1:0-4570 GCA_963657025.1 bacterium
AAGCCTATAAAGAAAATGTCCCTGTCACGGTAAAGCGTGGCGGGGACATAAATGTCTTAAGTTTTGCTAGGGAAATTAAATGCAAAAATCGAAAAAAATCAAGAATTTTTGATATTAATATTTTTTATTTCAGAAAAACACAAAATTCGAAAAAATTTTTTTAAACATCACTTACGAATCCATCTGTGTAATAAAGTGCCGCTCCGATTGCTGGAGTGTACTGCCCGTGAGTGCCAAGAAGAATTTTGGATTTGTCCATTGGGAAAACAGCTTTTTTGTTTATATAATCGAGCAAAACATCAATGTCGTTCTCACTTAGGAAAACGGCGATATATCCGCTTATTATAACAGGGGCGTCTATCATAAGGTTTAAATTTCTTATGGCAAAGGCGAGGTGCTCAAGATAATTATTCCAAACCTCTTTTATTCTCGGTGTGGGATTATTTCTCAAAGCGGAGAAAAACTCATCCAAATCCATTTTTGCACTTTGCTTTAATGCGCTTGCCGAACAGTAGGTTTCGAGACAACCGCGGTTTCCGCAGTAGCAAAGAGAACCGTTCGGATTTAAACAAATGTGCTCAAAGGTTCCGCTGTGCATGGTGTTGCCGTGATGAATTTGTCTGTTGGTGATGACCGCACCGCCGAGGTTTTGGTTTAAAAGCAACACGAGCATACTGTCAAGCTCGGGGTGGTTCCACATTTCGAGAAAAGCCGCAGTTTTTGAATCGTGCTCAAGTCGGCAGGGATATGGCAGACGTGATGAAAATTCCGATACGGTCATTCCCGTGTTTCCCATTATGCTTCCGTATATGACGGTTGAATTGTCAGGCGATGTAATGCCCTGAGTGGCAATTGAAACTCCGAGGATTTTATCGTCGGAAAAATTATTGTCTGCAATAAAGCTTTTAATGCAGCCGCATACCTTATCGTAGTAGGACTTTGAGTCCGAATAGGGGAGCTCTGTTGTTTTGCGGCAAAGTGCGTTGCCGTATAAATCAACGGCTACGAGGTGAAACATATCCTTTAATATGCCCACACCGACCGATATGCGCAAGTCTGCTACAATTTTGATTGCCTGTGCCTTTCTTCCGCCCGTCGACTCAAAACTTCCGCTTCGCTCGATGAGCCCGTCGGCTTCAAGTGCAGTCAGATTCTGGCTTACCGTCGAAAGTCCCATTTGCAAATCAGAAACTATCTGCATTTTTGAGGTTTGCTTGCTCTTATATATGTACCGATAAACCTTGGAGCGGTTGATTTTCTTGAGGTTTATTGCTGTAAGTCCTTTTTCACTCATATAATTTCCTCTTATCACCAAAAGATATGATTAAGTCCTAATCATTTTAATATAAATATGTCTTTAATGCAACTTTTCGCTTGCTCAGAAAAATCAACAAAAAACAGAGAGTAAAATTATACGCTTTGCCGATAGATTTTTTTGAAGCTAAGTTATATACTTGACTTATGATTAAGTAACAATCATAAGTTACGAATAAAAGGTGTAACGGAGGACGGAATATGAAATTAACAAAAAACGGAATTAAGGACAGAGCGGCTTGGGAGAAAATAGGAGTGTCTCTGCCGGGCTATGATGTTGAAGCTGTTTGCGAGAAGGCTGTTAAAGATCCCGTGTGGGTGCATTTCGGCATCGGAAATATTTTCCGTGTTTTTATCGGCGGCATAGCGGACGGAATGCTTGAAAAGGGCATACTTGACAGAGGAATAACCTGTGTCGAAAGCTTCGACTACGGCGTTGTCGATAAAATCTACAAGCCCTACGATAACCTCGGACTGAGTGTCATTCTTCACGGTGACGGAACGAGAGAATATAAGGTTATAGGTGCGCTCTCGGAGGCTGTGAAGGCTCAGAGCTCAAATTCTGCCGAATGGAAGAGACTGAAGGAAATCTTCACGAGCAAATCGCTTCAGATGGTTTCCTTTACCATAACGGAAAAAGGATACGCACTGCATAAGGCTGACGGAAGCTATTTCCCGTTTGTCGAATCGGACATTGAGAACGGCACCGAAAAGCCTGTCGGCGTGGTGGCTGTGCTTGTGGCTATGCTTTACGAGAGATACAAAGCGGGAAAATATCCTATCGCACTCGTTTCAATGGATAACTGCTCGCAGAACGGCGCAAAACTTCGTGAGTCTGTTCTCGCTATGACTGAGGAGTGGAAAAAGCGAGGTTTTGTCGATGACGGTTTTGTTTCATATGTCAGTGACGAAAAAACAGTTGCTTTCCCGTGGACTATGATAGACAAAATCACTCCCCGTCCGAGCGAGAGCATCGCAAACGACCTCGAAAAGCTTGGTATAGAGGATATGCAGCCTGTTATAACGGAGAAGAAAACCTATATCGCACCGTTCGTAAATGCCGAAAAGCCGCAGTATCTCGTCATCGAGGATAATTTCCCGAACGGCAGGCCAAAGCTTGAAGAGGGCTTCGGAGTCTATATGACGGACAGAAACACGGTTAATCTCTCTGAGCGCATGAAGGTTACCGTTTGCCTCAATCCCGTTCACTCTGCGACAGGCCCGCTCGGCGTTGTCCTCGGCTATGACTTGTTTGCTCATATGCTGAACACAAACGAGGATGTGATGAAAATGGCACGCATGATTGCATATGACGAGGGACTTCCCGTGGTCGAAGACCCAAAGATTATCTCTCCGCGCGCATTTGTGGACGAGCTTTTCGGTGACCGTTTTCCGAACGAGTACCTTGGAGATACCAATATGCGCCTTGCAGTAGATGTTTCGCAAATGGTCGGTATCCGCTTCGGCGAGACGATTAAAGCGTATGTGAAGAAATTCGGCACGGCTTCCAAGCTTACCGCAATACCGCTTGGAATAGCAAGCTGGCTCAGATACATGCTTGCTGTCGACGACGAGGGAAAGAGGTACGAGCTTGCACCCGATCCGATGAACGAGGAGCTTACAGAGCAGCTGAAAAGCATTGTTGTCGGCGAACCCGATACATTCAAAGACCAGTTAAAACCGATACTCTCAAACGAAAGACTGTTTTATATCAATCTTTATGAAGCCGGCGTCGGAGAGAAAATCGAGAATATGTTCCGAGAGATGATAGCGGGAGAGGGCGCTGTCAAAGCGACGATACGTAAATATGTGAAGTAAATTTAAATACGAAGAACCACGGTGCGAAAAGTTAAAAGCCGCACCGTGGTTTTGTTTTTGTCAGTATCAAGCGTCCATTTCGGAAATGTGCTGTTTAAGCAATTTAAGTGTATCTTCCTTACTGTAAACAAGATTGGTATTTGTGAGAGATTTCATAAAATCCGTGAAAGCTCCGCAGATTGATTCTTCACTGATGTGTATGTTGCAACAATACGCACCGTAGATAAACGAATTGGTGGTATAAATGTGCAGTCCGTTTTGGCTGACATATATAGAAATATAGTCGGGAAGCTGTAAGGCGGACGGCTTCACTATAATACCTTGTACAGTGCCGTTTTCAATTTCTTTGTACAGATAAATAAGCATCTGCTTTATGTCCTTTGCTTCAAGCGGCGGAACATACTGTGGGGGAAGGTCAGCCATAGAACAGCTGTTTATTAAATCTGATAAGCCACCTTCACTGAAAACCGTTTGATAAGTGCCGTTTATCTTTCGAAGCACCGAAAAATGCTGTTCCACCAAAGCGAACATCTCTTTATAGGGCATGGTGTCGTTATTCATATACTTTCTGATAACATCAGGCGTTATATATCGTCCCGGGCAAGGCTGCGGCATCAGTATATTTAAGCTGTCGGGTGCGGTATTGGAGATATATTCCTGAAGCACCTCAAGAATATTGGAGCTGCATTTAACAAGCGGCTCGCAGTATTCTAAAAGACCCATAAAGAATTTCGAATAGAATTCAATCAGTTCTTTGTCTTCACTTATTTGTGCCGCCGACAGGTCTTCGGACAGAAGAATCAAATAATTAGGTGTGATGATGTAGTGGCTAAGCGGTGACAAGCCGACTGATTTTGCCGCTTCATGAAAATAAAACGGGCGATATTTTCCTTTGGAGGCAAGGCAAAGAGGTATAACAGATCGCAGAGCATTGATATTGCCGACATCATTCACCGCATTCGAACGAAACCAGAGCAAGACATCAGCGGTGAAATCTCTGTCTGCGAGCCATAATTCTATAAGCTGCTGGGTAATATCAAGCTTTTCGGGAAGATACATTAAGAAACGTGCTTTCTCCGAATGTGAGGTTTCGTACAGCAGAATATTGTGAACAGCATTATTAACAGAGTATTCTCCTAAGAGCAAATGATTGGGAAAATCGAGTTTATCTACACTTGAGGGGGTAGTAGGGGAAAATCTTGCAACCGAGAGACTGTTTAACAATTCACGAACTGCCTGACGGTTCTCGTAAATAACTTCGCCTTTATCTTCGCTGACAAGCAAATTATAAAGCATGAAGTACTCTTTGCGCTGATCGACCGTCAGGTTGAAGTATTTAGCCAGAGCTTGTGCGGATTTATAATTTAGTTTTCGTTCACCGTTTAACTGCTTGTGTATTGAAGTGCGCTCCACATTGGTATTTCGTGAACTAGCGGAA
>CAVKLS010000154.1:0-4543 GCA_963657025.1 bacterium
GTATATCATTATTACGATGGCGACGAAACATACATCATGAAAAATTCGGTTCACGGTTTTGTGTTTGACCGATACGGGCGCTCATATCCTATCGTCGGATAGTGTGCCGATATGCTTTTTCGCCTAAGTCTTTTATAAACGAAGAACTTCCATTTTACGGAAAAACCTCTGTGACAGAAGAAACAAACTGTCACAGAGGTTTTTTGCCGCTGTGATTTTATTGCATAAATCATCAATTTTACAAAAATGTTTCAAATTTCAGCGTTGACCTTAGCCTCGACATTAATGTTAGAATGTAGTCATAAATTAACAAATCTTTATATAAAATCCCGTAAGGGAGATATCAATCAGGAAAAACGATGCATCTTTTTCAAATACAAAAAATAAAAGGAAACACAGAATATGAAGAAAATTATATGCCTCTTACTGATAGGCGCATTGAGCATATCAATGCTTTCGGGCTGCTCCTCTGAAGAGAGTGCGCAGTCACAGACAGAGTCTCAGGCTCAGTCTCAGGCTCAGTCTGAGGAATCGAGTGAGGAATCGACTGACGCTTCACAGGGGGACGGCGATTTTGAGATTCCCGAACCTGCAGACACAGGCGTTACAAAGGCAGACGGAACACCCGTAACCGACCCTTATTCGTTCTTTGCTTACACAGGAGACGACGCTCTCCCACATGGATTTCATGATGTAGAGGACGGACAGACCGTTTATATGACTACGGATATCAGCTCTGAGGGATTGTTAAAGATTTATGAAGCATTGGGAGTTGAATTAAAGGGAAATGTTGCGGTTAAGCTCTCTACAGGTGAGAACGGAAGCAATTATCTCGATCCCGATTTGATTAAGGATCTCGTACAGGAGGTTAACGGAACTATCGTGGAGTGCAATACAGCTTACGGCGGAAACCGTTCCGAAACAGCTATGCACCGTCAGCTTATTGAAGACCACGGCTTCACAGCAATAGCGGACGTTGACATTATGGACGAAGAGGGTTCTTTGGAGATTCCCGTTACAGGCGGAACCTATCTTGACGCGGATTATGTCGGCTCTCATCTTGCTAACTATGACTCTATGCTGGTTCTCTCGCATTTCAAAGGTCACCCACAGGGCGGATTCGGCGGAGCTATCAAGAATATCTCTATCGGTATCGCTTCGGGCGAAAAGGGAAAGAGCAATATTCACAGCGGCGGAAAATCGTTCGACACAGGCTCTATGTCTGAGGACATCAATGCATTCCTTTCTTCCATGGCAGAAGCGGGCACAGGCGTAAGAGATTATCTCGGTTCGGAAAATATGGTCTATATCAGCGTGATGAACAACTTGTCGGTAGACTGCGACTGCGTGGAAAATCCGACAGAGCCCGATATGCATGATATCGGTATTTTGGCATCGACAGACCCTGTTGCTCTTGATCAGGCATGTGTCGACCTGGTTTATTCTTCCGAGGATGACAACGCTGCGCTTATCTATCGTATGGAATCAAGAAATGCGTTTATGACGCTCAAGCATGCAGAAGAGGTTGGACTTGGAAGCAGAGACTACACAATAGTAAGCATTGATGAGTAATACGTGAGGGAACATTATGCTGGAAATACTTCACAGGGAGTTTGTTTATATCTGGTACTACTTTGATGTACAGTTCCGTCAGATATTCCGATACACTCGAGCCCAGAGCAAAGGACGTAGATATGCGTCACGCTCAGGGCATAGACAGAGAGACCTCAGTTTACGAGGCTTGGCAGATAATGGAAAAAGAGTCCGTCCCTACCCTTCCCGTTCTCGACGGCGGCAAGCTTGTGGGCGTTCTCACAAGAGGAGACGTTGCAAGAAACTCGATGTCTCAGAACAGCTCCACCTCACTCTCCAATTCAGGTGTTTTATGTAAAAATATTGTTGAAACCCTCTCGGGTGAATTGATTGTCGGCGATATGAACCGCACCTTCAGCGAGGGTAATGTCATCATCGGCGCATCAAACGACGAGACAGTTTCTCAGCTTGTCGGAAAGCACTCTCTTGTTATTTTAGGTAACCGTTCGGGTGCCATGTTAAACGCTATCGAAGCCGGTGCAGAGTGGCTTATTGTTTGTCTCTCTCAGGGCGAGCAAATTTCCAAGCTTATCAAAAATCTTGCCGCTTCAAACGGATGCACAATTATTGTTTCCCCGTATGATACCTTCACAGTAGCAAGACTTATTAATCAGAGTATACCCGTAAGACAGGTTATGCGCGATCACGATCTCATATATTTTCATGACTACGACCTCGTATCTCACGTTAAGGGCGTCATGACAAAGCAGAGAATTCGTTATTTCCCCGTGCTTGACAAGAACGAGAACTATCTCGGACTTCTCTCACAGAGAAATCTTCTCGACGTCGAGGACAAGAAGGTTGTTATGGTTGACCACAACGAGGCATCTCAGGCTGTTGACGGTATCGAGAGCTGTGAGATAATCGAGGTTATTGACCACCACAGAATCGGTGCAATCCAGACCATGCAGCCTATTAATTTCAGAAATATGCCGCTTGGCTGTACTGCCACAATCATCACAATGATGTACCATGAGGAGCATATTGAGATTGAACCTAAGGTGGCAGGACTTCTTTGTGCCGCTATTCTCTCAGATACTCTTTGCTTCCGCTCCCCGACTTGCACGCCTGTTGACAAAAACACAGCATACGAGCTTGCCGCTATTGCGGGAATCGACCCCGAAGAGTTTGCAACTTCTATGTTCAGAGCAGGCTGCAACCACGACAATCAGACTGAGGAAGAAATCTTCTACGCAGACTTCAAGACCTTCAACTCCGAAAACAAGAAAATCGGTATTGCTCAGGTCAGCGTAATCGGTGACGAGGATACAGAGAAGCTAATTGTCAGAATGAGACCGTATCTCGATCAGGTTATGGAGACAACGAAAATGGATATTATCGTTATGCTCCTTACCGATGTTATGATTGGCTCTTCCAAGGCAATTTTTGTCGGTGAAGGCATTGAAGAAATTATTGAGAATGCATTCGGAGTTAAAATTAACAACGGTGTTGCATTCTTGCCGGGAATCGTCAGCCGTAAGAAACAGGCTATGCCGAACATTCTCAAGGCTATGCAGAGAATGAACGAAAACAATTTCTGATAACGATAAAATTTCTATAGATTAAGACATCCAATCCCTTAGGTTTTTTCCTAAGGGATTTTGTTTTGTTCATTCTGGCAAAAGAAAAAGGAACGGCGAACCGTTCCTAAATTAAGATTTACAATCTTAGTTTTTAAGTGCCTGAAGCGGTGCAGGAATTCTTCCGCCTCTGTCGATAAACTTCTTCGGTGAATAGGGGCTGACCTCCATGATTGGGCCGCCGCCGAGAAGTCCGCCGAAATTGAGCTCCTCTCCCGCTTTCTTGCCGATTGCGGGGATAAGTCTGCAAGCTGTTGTCTTGGTGTTTACCATACCAATAGCAGCTTCGTCGGCAATGATTCCCGAAATAACTTCAGCAGTTGTGTCTCCCGGAATAATAATCATGTCGAGACCGACCGAGCAAACAGATGTCATAGCCTCGAGCTTATTAAGTGTGAGTGCGCCGCTTCTTGCAGCTGCAATCATACCTGCGTCCTCAGAAACGGGAATGAATGCGCCCGAAAGTCCGCCGACATGAGAAGAAGCCATAACTCCGCCCTTTTTAACGGCGTCGTTGAGCATAGCAAGAGTTGCGGTAGTACCGAAGCCGCCGCACTTCTCAAGTCCCATTTCCTCAAGAATATAAGCAACGCTGTCACCGACTGCAGGAGTAGGTGCCAAGGACAGGTCAACTATTCCGTAAGGGACGCAAAGTCTGTTAGAAGCCTCCATAGCTACAAGCTGTCCCATTCTGGTTATCTTGAATGCTGTTTTCTTGATAAGATCTGCAATCTGGTCGATAGTATCGGTATCGGAAGCCTTAGCAATAGCGGCTCTTACAACACCGGGACCCGAAACGCCGACATTTATAACACAGTCAGGCTCACTTACGCCGTGGAACGCACCTGCCATAAACGGGTTATCCTCAGGAGCATTACACAGAACAACAAGCTTTGCCGCACCGATGCATTCTCTGTCCGCTGTAATCTCCGCAGAGGTCTTAACAATCTGACCGAGCTTTTTAACAGCGTCCATATTTATGCCAGCCTTTGTGGAACCGACATTAACCGAAGCACAGACGATATCTGTTTCTGCCAAAGCCTGCGGAATGCTCTCAATAAGAGCATAGTCACCGGGGCCAAAGCCCTTCTGAACAAGCGCAGAATAGCCGCCGAGGAAATTAACTCCTACTTCTTTTGCGGCTCTGTCGAGAGTTTTTGCAAACTTAATCGGATCCTTTCCAGCACATGCGCCTGCAATAAGCGCAATCGGAGTGACGGAAATTCTCTTGTTGACAATCGGAATGCCGTATTCCTTGCTTATATCCTCACCTGTTTTGACGAGGTTCTGAGCATAGCGGCAGATTTTATCGTAGACCTTTGTGCAAGCGGCATCGATGTTCTCATCGGCACAGTCGAGCAGTGAGATAC
>CAVKLS010000155.1:0-4541 GCA_963657025.1 bacterium
TTCTATTATTCCGCATTGGAATGAAGTTTTTTCTGAATTTATCATAAAGATTAATTCGATAAGTTTTATCGCTTTATTAAGCTTTTCGATGTTCTGTTTTCTTATCGTTCTGTATTTGTCTTTGCGCAGAAAAATCGGGCACGAAAAAATGCCCGAGTGCGACATTTTTTCTGTGCCTGATTTGAATATTGACTTTTGTTACGGTTCAAAAAGGTATTCTTCGAGGCATTTCGCAAGATGAAGCGGCAGTGGTAAAATCGTTGGTCTGTTGTACTGAATCGAGATATCGCCCAGTGCTTTTGCAAAGTGAATCCAGCGATCGGCATCGTCACCCGATTGAAGCTGTAACGGGTACAGTTCGATCATATCCTTCTCGGCAAAAGATTTTTCGGGAGAAGTAATCTTTGACTCTTTGTAACTCATATTATAACGCGGGTCATTTGGCTTAGCATGAATACTCCAGTACACATCCTCATATTTAAAAACTCCGCTTACGGCAGTTCTCTGCTCTTTTTCATCTGTAGCCTTGTCGCTGTGCTCTGTGTAATAATCAGGAACCTCCTGATTGCTTCTGACTCTGATTATCCTCACTCCCGAATTCGCTAAGGTGAGATGAATCTTGCTTTTGGATTTTCCGACATTTATTTTAGACGGGCAATATTTATCCGTCAACGAGTAATCACTGATTTCTTTGTCTGCAATACCGCTCCACAATGCTCGTGTATTGCCATCTGCCTGCACCAGCATAAGCACAGAGCTTTCTGTATTATCGTAATAATTTTTCAGTTCTATCAGCTCTTTCTTTGCCGGGGTATCGCTTGCTTTTTTGCCTAGAGCTTCAAGGTCGCTTTTCCAAAAAAGCTTAGCCATCTCAAGGCACGCCTGACGGTAAGAAACAGTTCGCTTTGAGAAGGCATCGCACTGCACGCGTGTCTTTCCTTCCTTTAAATTAACCATAACATAAAGGGGAATAAAACGGGATTTATTTTTTCCCATTGTACGCCCCTGAACCTGAGTGCAAATATGCATACCAACGCAAGGAACTTGAACCAAATCAGGTTGTTTTTCATTGATTTTAAGCAAAGTCACAACGCCCAACTGCCGATAAAGATCATATACGGCATTTTCTATCTTATTCTTTTCGGATTCATTTTGATCTGAACCTGAGCTCGGAGTAACAAACTGTATAACCCTTCCCGTCTCAGCAAACGCATTACGAATTACCGATTTTGGATCACCTTTGCCGTAATCTTCCTTTCCGGGCAAAATGAAAATACAAGCGGTCACCGTGTCGGTCTTTTCCAAATGCTCGACTATTTCGTTTCGTCGATCGATTTTTGCTGATTTCATTGTTTTTCCTTCATCAGATATCTCATCCGCAAAACTGCCGACCTCTTTATGCACGAGGTTCACTTTTAAACAGGATGCGTCCTTTTCTTCACCAAAGTCCAGCTTGATTTTCTCTTCAATCTTTTCAAGCAGCTGTCTCTGTGAACCATCCTTCCATAAGCCGTACAGCTCGAATGTAATTTTGTCGGTCTCGGCACATTTACTTACCCAGCATCGAAAATCTTCAGAATTATCATAGTCCTGTGGGGATTCATAATGTTTTAAATTCATCTGTCCTGTCTGTCTTGTAATTCGTTCAGCTTTGGACTTCTCACAAACCATATCACCGAGCAAATCAAATATAGAATCGCACAATGTTACTTTATCAAGGGCAGAAACGCCTGTTCCGATTTTTGGTTCGACAAAGCCTCCCATCCCGTTTTTGTACGGCAGGAGGTATTTATCCGCATATGCTACAGGGTCTTTCATAAGATCTTCAGCAAGCGGCAAATTCTCCCTTGCCCAAATATCGTAGCACTCCTTGTCTTGCGCTTTCCAATCAAGACCCTTAAAATCAAGACGCTTAACATAATCAATCGGAACCTGACAATATTTATCTTCACCGGGAATTTTGATATGCACATTGACTGCATTTTCAAGGTACGGAACTTTCTCTTTATTATTTCTGTCCGGAATCCAACGACGAATACTCATGTGGCAAAGCAAAAGAGCTTTTCTTTTTGGCGGGGTAGTCTGAACAGAAAAATCAAACACGAAGGAATACTGATGATGACTTCTGATGTCAGTAATAGGTTTGCTGATTAGTTGGTTACTTGCGGCATAGCAAAAATGCAGTATTTCTCCGTTAAGTTCAATCTCCTTGCTTAGCAAACGGTTGACTGCTATAAGCGGAATCACCTGATAAGCGTAATCATTTACTGTACCGTCTTCATTCGTAAGGCAAATTTCCTCAGATGATTGAGTGGCAGCCAAATCCTGCCACCTCATCGAATTTCGAAATTTCCTTGCGAGCTCTTTGACGGCAGGGGTTACTTTTGGTGAAGTTATATAGGTAGCGTTTATCCAAGCCTTGATAATGCCGCACAGTGTTTTTATACTTTTTTCGGAGTACTCATAGTAAGATGTAAGCCAGTGCTCATCGTCGCTTCTTGCTCTTAACACAGATAAATCGGCTATGCCTTCCATCCAGCTGTTTACAAGCTTTTTCAGAGTATTGGTCGGCAGTCCATACTCATCATTGAAATTTGGTTTATTTCTGCGTGCGATGTCAAGCAGCGCTTTCTTCCAGCTTGCCGGAAAACCCAAATAGTACAAAGTGCAGGTTTGTTTCGGGGATAATTTATATGCTAGGGGATAAATAATATTACTCATAGTCAATGTCCTTTCTATATGCTTTATAGAATGGAGCATAAAGTGTTTCGGCAATTTCGGCACTGTCTTCTCCGTTCATCAGTTCGTCTAAGTATCTGCCCAGCTCGGAAAGGCAATCAAAGCTTCCTTCTTTCTCATCCTTACCGCGAAATGCACCGTCAATAAAATAAACATGCGGTTCAGGCTTATTTACATCGGTTACTCGTGCCAATCGTCCGAAAATCTGCAAAATCAAAATAAATAAAGTTGCAACAACATCCTTTTTCTCATCGTCGTCCAAGTAAGACAATCCATGTGATTTGGTTTTATTCATCTTCACCCACTGCTTTGTTGCATATTGTCTGACACGCGAATTGTATGAGAACAGTGATTCATAAGGCTCACGCTGACAATGAGACTCAACCAATCCGTTGAGCTTGCTTCCGTTCTGCTGAATGTCATCAGGGACAGCCATCGGACGCACCATAAAGAACACGGCACTAAGAGCCGAATGTCCCGTCTCATCCACAATGTTGTGTCCTCGTTCGATCGCCATTGCTGGAGCAATCAAAATCGCCTCCTCCATATCAGCAAAGCGGTTTACTTCTCCGCGGCGAACTGTTCCCTGAGCGTTTTCGTTGCTGACCGCATCTGAAACCATACGACAAATCTTGGCAGGGCAGTTTTCGCTTCTCAATTTGTTCTGAAGTGTTCGCTGCACCAGCTCTGCCTGTACATAGCTGTTTACAACCAACAGGATTTTTCCGGCGTTTCTATTGTATTCTTTGATAATGTATTTTGCAGCATCTTCCGTCACCTTACAAAGATTTTCCATGCGTTTGTCATCGGATGAACCTGAAACACACACATCAAACCCCGATTCATAAAAACGCGTTTTCTCCAAAAAAGAACGCTTCTCACTGTCGGCTTCCAAGATATAATTAACTGGTCTGTTTATATGGTACTCATAAGAACCCTCAGCCCAACTGGAGCCTGATAACATAATAACATGCGGTCCCAACGGTTTGCCTTGTGAATCGGTTTTCAGATACGGAAGATCTTTCATAAGGCTTCTTCCAAACGCATATTGACGGAACAAAATAATATCATCGTCATCTGTCTTTTTCATGCCAAAAAGGTTGCCGCACAAAGCAGAAGGCAGATAAAACTGTTGCCTCAGAAATCGTGTTTGCAAAAATCCGAACAGCTCATTTTGACCATATGATATTTCATGGCTTGACTCAAATGCGTCTCTTAAGTCACGGATATAGTGATCGAAATATATAAGCCGCAAAATAAGCTTGATACGGTTATCTTGTTCTTGTCTTAAATTTTTATCCTCGGGGCGTGGAAATTCATCACCGAGCTCATTTATCCAATCATTATACATTCTGTTGAAAGTTCTTTCTGAATCGTTAAAAGAGTTTTCAAGAACATCCAAAAGAGTATTATTCTGAGATAAATCCGCTCGTTTTATATCAATCAAATTGTAAATGGCTTCGTAAACAGCTTTTGGAATTTTCAGTTTCGAATCTTTACTTGAATCTTCTTTTGAATCTTCACTATACAGATCCTCTAAGAGAAGAAGAGCTGAAAAAACATCTCCGTTTGCAATTCTATTCCACGACGAATTTTGTCGCAAAGAGGCTTTAACCATATTAAAAAATGGAGCGCTCTTAAGCTGCATATCACCATAATGTTCCTTTGCGGGATTTTCCGATCTGTCTTTAGAACTCTGATCCATGTACTTATTAGATTCTGGGGCGCTTTCACGAATATAACTGTTGAAGCTTGTTTCAGGCATAAATAACTGATCAAGTGTTTTTTGTACTCTGTCGCTT
>CAVKLS010000156.1:0-4541 GCA_963657025.1 bacterium
GCCAGACTATGAAGGTGTTGTTTATAGGTCGTTATCAAAAGACGATTTAGATAACAAAGAGGTTTTTTATAGTTTACATCAAGCAGGAAAGTTTGTTACATATCCAGCTTATACATCGACTTCAAAGGGCGTTTACGATGATACTATGCAAATACAGTTTATTATAAAATCAAAGAGAGGAAAGAACATTTCTGACATCAATGAATTAGAAAGCGAAATCCTATTTGGCAGGGAATCAACTTTCTATATTGAGAAAGTTGTCGGGAATAAATTCTATTTGGTGGAATTCTAATGAAACCATATTCAGATAAAAGATGGCATGACGACCCTGGGGCAAGAGCTGTTCCTTGCCCAACATGCTTGCATTATTTAGGGTATGACGAAGAAACAAGTACTGCTGTATGTAATGCGTACCCAAATGGGATACCTGCAAAAGTTATGTCTGAGCTTGCTATGGGTAAACGTGAGGAGTGTTCATCAAGGTTTAAGTATGAGAACAACCCAAACACAGAATTAGGGTTGAAGTACAAGAAGCATCGTGTTTAAAATCACGGTGCTATTTTTATATCATTTAGGAGGCAGAAATGAAAATAACACAGAAGAAATTGAGTGAGCTAAGTCCTTATGAAAACAACGCCAAGAAACATGATGAGACTCAGATAAAAAATGTTGCTAAGTCAATCAAAGAATACGGCTTTGTTCAACCTATTGTAATTGATAAAGACAATGTAATTGTAATAGGGCACTGCAGATATGAGGCAAGCAAAATGCTTGGAATGGAAGAAGTGCCGTGCGTTTTGGCTGACAGTCTCACAGAAGAACAAGTTAAGGCACTGAGGCTTATTGACAATAAAACAAATGAATCACCGTGGGACGCACCAAAGCTCAATCAGGAATTAGAAGAATTATTCGGAAAGATAGACATGAACGAATTTGGCTTCCCGGTACAAATTGAAAATTTGGATAACAGCGAGTTGCTGGGAGAAGAAAAAATATCCGTAGAACTTGATGAAGCTAATAATTATGTGGTTTTGAAATTTGATAATGAAACTGATTGGAATGAAGCTGTTTTGAAATTGGGACTTGAAACAGTTTCCACAGGAGAAAAATGCAAAGGAATATGAAGAACTGGAGTCGGTAGAGTAATTGACGGGAACGAAGTAATTGGGAGACTAAAAAATGATTAAGTATTGTGTGCCGAGTTATCATAGGGCAGACGGAGTAACAACACTAAACTATTTACATAAGGCGAAAATGTATGTAAGTCCTGAAGATTACGAAGAATACATAAAGTGCAATCCTGAATGGGAAGATAATATTATTAAAGTTCCTCACGGTGTGCAAGGTAAAGGCAAAGGGCGTGTAATGAACTGGCTTCTTGATAACCTTTGGGATGAAGATACCGAAGCGATATTGATTATTGATGATGATGTATCGACTTTAATGGCGCACAGAAAAAACAGTAAACATTATCAAGTGCCTGAAGAAGAATTTTACGAAATATGTGAAAGTCTCTGCTTAGTTGCCAAAGAGTGGGGATGCGGCATGTGGAGTTTTGGGCTAAATTCAGCTAACACAGGTTATTCGGAATTTGCACCATTTAGAACACTTGGTTACTTAGACGGCGGATTGCAAGGCTTTGTAGAAAATGACGGACTACGGTACGATGAGAAATTGACAGTAAAAGAGGATGTTGATATGTTTTTACAGCAAATACAAAAATACCATAAAGCACTAAGATGTGATAAATGGTATTGGAAGAAAAAATCTTTTGCTGGCACAGGTGGTTCGCAAGAGTTTAGAAAAGACGGTGTTGAAAAAGAGCAGTTTAAACAAATGCAAAAGAAATGGGGTAGCAGTATTATCCGACCCAACAAACCGACTTCAAAGAATAAAAACGGAGGCATTCGTGAGTTAGGCGGAGCAATAAAGGTGAAGTTGCCAATTAAGGGGATATAATGGCTAGACCAAAGAAAGAAATTGATAAAAAAACATTTGAAGGATTATGCAACTTACAGTGTACCGAAGAGGAAATTTGCGGCTTCATAGGCGTAACGGATAAGACATTGACTAAATGGTGCAAACAAACATATGGTATGAGTTTTTCCGACACATTTAAAAAGAATTCACAGGGTGGAAAAATAAGTTTGCGCAGAAATCAATTTAGAATGGCAGAAACAAATGCCGCAATGGCAATATTCTTAGGCAAGCAATATTTAGGTCAGCGAGATAACTTTGAGACAGAAACCCACCTTGCAAGCGATAAAGACTTTGAGGCAATGGTTAAAGCACTGAGAGGTGAGGCAAGTGAAGATACTTAAATATTCTCCTAAGCAACAGACGCTTATGCAGTGGGCAAACAGAACAGATTACCGAGGTATCATTTGTGACGGCTCAGTAAGAAGCGGAAAAACCGTTTGTATGATAATAAGCTTCGTTTGGTGGGCTATGATGAACTTCAACGAAAGCAACTTCGGCATATGCGGTAAAACAGTTCGCTCAGCTGAAAGAAATCTTTCAACTTATCCACGAAGGCAAGACGGATATTTACATACAGCAAGAGTTAAATTTGTCTCGGAAAGCTTATGCGAGAATAGAAGAAGCAATCAGGGCAAAATTATTGCTTGCGGTTTTTGAATGCATTAACCACTATATGGACGATTATAATAATATTTGAGAATGAGAAAAGGGCTACACTTTTGAGGTGTAGCCCAATTTTTTATTTTGCAAGGTAGTCTTCAATTGCTTTTTTGATAACAGCCGCCTGAGATATACCCTCACGAGCGCACTTCTCTTTGAAACTTGCAACTAATTCTTTTGGAAGCTGAAAATGCAAGCCTGAATAAACTTTAGCGTTGTACCTTGCTTTTACCTCTGTTGAGGTATGAGTTTTTCTTTTTGTTTCTGACATTGTTATTTGCTCCTTATTACAGATATGAAACCAAAAACTGAACACGCAAGACCAATAACACAAACAATTAATCCGAAAACAGAATTAAACTTGCTTAGTGCTTTGCCGATAGATGTTAGCAATGCACCGACCAAAACAAACATCATTGACATGTTGCGATTTTTCGATTAAAATAATATCGAAGTCGGGAAGGCTTTGAGCTTTTACTCTCAGCCTTTCCCGTGCACGGATTTACTTAAAGTGTTTACCTTTGTAAGTAAATTCGTTTATGAATCTCTTTAGGTATGTGCTTACTAGCGAGACAATAGTAAGCACATCACTTATATGTGACACTAAAGAAATCCAAGTTTCGATATTCAATCGATTACCTCCTTTCCTTTGAACTGTATATATTATACCATACTTATACAAGTATGTCAATAGATTTTGAACATATTTTTTATTTTTTGAGTCCTCGGCTGTTGGCTGAGGGCTTTTTGTTATGCACAAGAAAACAGCCCTTGCTAAACTAAGCAAGAGCTGTCCCCGAAAAGCGTATCAAAACAATGAGTAAAAAAACAATGAGCAAGAATTTACAGAACTATTGTAGCAAATAAATGTTTGAATGTCAATATAGGCGATGCAAGAGTATTTTTGGAGCACTTTTAGAGCAGTATTTTTGTTTTGAATGATGTATGCTTAAAATGAAAAAAAGAAAGGCGGTGAAGCTTGTGAATTATCCGTATATGAATAATTATCAGCCGCAAAGATACGGACAGCAAAATAACGGTATTGTTTGGGTTCAAGGTATCGAGGGAGCTAAAGCTTATCAGCTTATGCCGAACAGCAATGCGATGTTGCTTGACAGCGAAAACGAGGGAATATTTTATATCAAGCTTTCCGATAATGTGGGAATGTGCACCTTGAGAAGTTTTCGCTATACAGAGATAACAAACGAGCAACCAAAACAGCCAAGCGTTGATTTATCGGCTTATGTGACTAAGGCAGAGTTTGAAAATGCGGTCAAAGAATTAAAGGAGATTATTCAGGATGAACAGTTTGTATCAGCAGTTAAACCAATCGACAGGAACGAACAATCTAATTTCAATGATTAAATCAAGCGGAAACCCACAGCAAATGCTTATGAATCTGATGTCAAGCAATCCACTGGTTGCGGCGGTTATGAAAGAGGTTCAGGCTAACGGCGGAGACGCAAAAAGTCTGTTTTATCGAAAAGCAAAGGAAATGGGCGTTGACCCTCAAACGATACTTAATCAATTAAAGTTCAGCTGACTTTATAAATAAATTGAAAAAGGAGAAAGACTATGGAATCAGGCTTAACAACAGGTGACCTCGCTTTAATGGCAAAGGAAAATTGCAACGGTTGGGGCGGTGACGGAATGGCGTTTATGTGGATATTCGCATTGCTTATTTTGGCAGGCGGTGGCTTCGGTAACGGCTTATTCGGTAATAATCGAGTAGGTGAAGCTTATGCTACTCAGGCGGATATTCAGAGGGCTGTTGACCTTAACTCAATTCAGAGAGGTCAGGCGGACATTGCCGCAGATATTCAGCGTACTAACTATGAGCAGATAGGAGCAGTAAAAGATGCCGCTTACAACAACCTCGGTGAAATCCGTGATGTTGAGAC
>CAVKLS010000157.1:0-4526 GCA_963657025.1 bacterium
AATACAATCTTGCTTATCTCGCTTATTTCAGTGCACATTCTGACGGGGATGACTATTACTCATTTAATATTAATCAAGGAGAATCCATGGATGTGACCTTCTGCTACTATGTACAAGCCGATAAAATGCCGCTTGACAATCTGTATTTAGGTTTAGTCACCTATTCCTACTGTCACTCGTTTGGTATTGCCTTAGATAATCTCGAGGTTCAAAACTAATGGCAGCAGTAATAAACAACGAACTCAAAAAGCTGTTTCACACGAAAAGCTTTTGGGTAATATTGGTTTTGTTGACTGCGGTAACCTCGGCAGTCGGGTTCTCAAAAGGATCTGATACCAGTCGAATCTTGAATAATCTCGAGGAGATGTATGCAACGGATGCTAACGGTAATTTTATCGAAGACAACCTCTCCTTTGCCTTCACGCTCTACAACACATGGATTGGCTCGATAACAGGAGACCTCTTTTTCACGGTGATTTTCTACTACATTCTCCCTTTAGCCGCCTGTCTGCCGTTTTCTCTTTCACTGCTTGATGAGATCAAAAGCGGCTACTTGCGTCAGATGGCACTCAAAAAGGGTCAGAAAAGATACTATCTTGCAAAATATATCGTGACATTCGTCTCGGCTTTTTTGCTTGCTGTCGTACCGATTATCGTGAACATTTTAATCACGGCTTGCTTTGTCCCGGCTTATACTCCTGATCCGCTCGACCAGATTTACAGCAGTCAGTATTTCGGAAGGTATCTTGCAAGCGTTTTCTACTCTAAGCCGTTTTTGTTCATGGTGATATTCACCGTATTGCCCGGTGTTTTCTGCGGCTTGTGGGCAGATTTAATCATGAGCATCTCTCTTTTCGTCCACAACAAATTTGCCGTGGTGATTATCCCGTATGTTGCTTTGTTCTTCGAAAAGAGCTTTTTCGACGCATTATTTGCAAACCGCATTGCCTTGGATTTATCCCCGTTTTACTTTCTTCGTGGAAACTCCTACGGCAACATAACAATCGTTATGATAATCTTAGCGGTGCTTCTGTGCGTTTCGCTCGGCATAGTTTGTTTGAGAGGTAGAAACGATGATGTTTTTTAATATGGTTCGCTGCGACCTCAAAAACGGACTTCTCAAGCGGTGGAAAGCCTTCCTTTTTGTCGCTCTCTTGTTCTCTTTTATCGCTTTTTTCGCAAAGGTCGATTTTGATGCGGTTCTTAGGATGAATCCCTGTCCGATAAAATCGGAAATTACCCTAGGCGACTATTTCTGCTATCTTTTCGGCGGTACTTCCGCAGGTAACAATTTCATCGAATTTCTCGATGAAAACGGCATAGTAAACAACATGGTGTCGTTTAGTTTCCCCAGCATCTGGGCACTTGTTTTTCTTGTGCTTTTACTTATCACTTTGCAATATCCGTACGAGGACTTGATGGGCTTCGGAAAAAACGTCATTGTCCTCTCGGGTAAAATTCATCACTGGTGGTTCTCAAAATGCATTTGGATAATCGCAAATGTCGTGCTCTATTTTGCAGTGGCGATAAGCTTTTATTCGCTTGCGGCAGTTCTTTTCGGAGCAAAACCGAGCCTTTCAATCGGCACATATTACCCCTATTACCGCTTTGATATACTCGATTTTCTGACAGAAGAGCCTTGGAACATCGTTCCGACTTTGCTCATGCAAATTCCCGTTGGAATCGGTCTTTGTATGCTTGAACTTACCTTTTCCATCGCAAGCTCACGCTTGGCAAGCTACCTTATGTCAACCGCAATTATTCTCTCGAGTGCATACTGGCAGAATGCTCTTCTCTTTCCGAATGTCAGTATGATTGCAAGAAGCGAAAGTCTCTCGACAATCGGACTGAATCCGCTTTTTGAGCTTTTGAGAATTGTCTGGCTGTCACTTTTATCGGTTCTCGTAGGCTACATTTACCTCAGAAACACCGATATTATCAACAAGGTATGATGAAACGCAAGGAGATTGACATGAATATAAAGGTAGAAAATGTTAGTAAAACAATCAAGGGCGTAAAGGTGCTTGACGACATAAGTCTTGAGTTTAATTCAGGCGAAATCACAGGCTTGAAAGGAATCAACGGTTCGGGCAAAACCATGCTCATGAGAACGATTTGCGGACTAATCCGCCCAACGACGGGTAAAGTGATGATTGACGGCAAGGAGCTAAAAAAAGATATGGATTTTCCCGAGAGTATAGGAATTCTGATAGACTCCCCCACCTTCCTCGAAAATTACTCTGCATTCGATAACCTCAAGTACTTGGCATCAATCAAAAACAAAGTAAACGACAGTGAAATTCTTGAGCTTCTCGAGGAGGTCAACCTAACGGAAGCCATGCACAAGAAATTTAAATTCTATTCGCTTGGCATGAAACAGCGACTTGGAATTGCGGGAGCGATTCTCGGTCATCCCGACGTAATTCTGATTGACGAGCCGACCAACGCACTTGACGCAAAGGGTGTTGAGATGGTCAAGAATATACTCAGGCGTGAAAAAGAGCGTGGTGCACTGATGATTCTCACCTGTCACGATTATTCGATATTAAAGGAGCTTTCCGATAACATTTACTTCATCGAGGAAGGCAGGATAGTCGGACATGAAAACTAAAGTGCTTATCCGCAGTGCGCTTATCGTCGTTACGGTTCTTTTGATTGCTGCCGCCGTCAGGATTGCATACGTCAACATAACGGCAACAAAGCCACAGGAAGAGTATTACAAAATGAACGAGTGGGTAGAGCTTGACGGAAGCTTTTTTCGCTCGAATGATGAGAAAACCGAGGGCTACAGCGTTAAAATAACCGATTACGAGATTATCTCAAAGGAGGACTTTTTAGAAAAACACGAGATCACCAACGAATCAATAAGCGAGGCAAACAGCTTCAGTTACTTCTTGGTTGTGTCGGTGACGCTAAAAAACGAAAACAACGATGACGGCAAAGTTATGATAGCCGACTGGAAACTGGTCGGCAAAAACGGCGACTTTGTCACAAGCATGGACCCGCAAATACTCATGGACACAGATGAGAGAATACATGACTATCTCTCCTCAGTCACAACGGCTCAGGGAAAGGAAATCAGCTTAAACCTCACCTTCCCCATGACGGGCATGAAGACAAAAGAAGCAGTCGAGAAAAACTCCGTTTACAGCCTTGCTGTGACTAAATATCCTGTGAGGAAATATATTTATTTGAAGACATAATCAAAAACCACCGTATGAAGTAAATTACACTTCATACGGTGGTTTCACTTATCTTACAAGAGAAAAAAGCCTCAGGCAAACCTGAGGCTTGGTGGACGCTAACGGACTTGAACCGCTGACCCCCTGCACGTCAAGCAGGTGCTCTAGCCAGCTGAGCTAAGCGTCCATTTTTAAGTTTTTGTTTCGTTCCTGAGAACAGTATTGATTATAGTACTGTTTCAGAAAAAAATCAAGAACTTTTTTACATTTTTATCGATTAAGTTCATATTTTGGAATTTATGGTATCATCAATATCTCTCAGCGCAACATATAGTGCCTGAACGTTGTGCAATTTATTTAAATTACCATTTCAAACTGACGGTATTTATTTTACCGCCGACAGTATCATTATAATTTGCGAGAAGCTTTTTCATCTTTTTATCATAAGCGATAGCCTCTGCGGTTCTTTTCTTTGTCAGAAGATTAATGTCCTCTATTGCGTCTGTCTTTTGCGGAAGATATTCCTTTAAAGGAGTCAGCTTGTCAGAGTTTCTTCCGTTCTGAACAGCTATTTCCTTATCTGCATCATAGGTACAAAGCTTATGCTTGCCGTTTTTGATGTCGACCGAGCAAACTATTTTTCCGCCCTCGCCCTTTGCGGCAATTAAAAGAGAGCAACCTGCGTCATTAGCCTTTGTTTGAAGCTTGAGATATGAAATCGCACTCTGAATTCTCGACTCTGCGCAAACGCTTGTGTCCAAAAGAATATCTCTCACGGCTTTGGCAGTCACCTCGCCCGAGCTTTTATAAATTCCCGTTAAACCGAAAATCAAGTCCTCTGTGGAAAAGACCTTTAAAGCGTGGTCAAAATGAGCCTTCCTTGCGCTTAATCTTGAATCTGCAGACACGGAAGCCCCGTTAACATTTGAAATTAAACATATATATGACATTTTTATCACCGACATAATTGTAACTTAATTTCAGCCTGAATTCAAGCAGAATAAGCAAATGAGTTAAAAATCAAGGTATCATATACCGATATTTTGTATCAATTATTTTGTTATTTTTTCCAAACGGTTACGCAAAACGGATTTTTTATACAATTTTAGCCTCTATAACAAGCCATTCTAACGATTTTAAACTATAAAACGCTTGTAAAAAAGGGAATTTTGCATTATAATATGACCGTGTTGTTATGTTATAAGCACTAATATGGTTTAATACCAAACTGAAAGGAGTACCAACATGATTAATTATTCTAAAGAAGTAACAAACATGTGTACTGTTGCTAAGGGACCGAAGCATGATCCGGCTCCGATTCCTGAGGAAGGCAAGTGGATTGCC
>CAVKLS010000158.1:0-4491 GCA_963657025.1 bacterium
CATATGTTACGATTGAAAACAAGTGTTTTTCACCTAAATTTCAAAAATGCAAAAATTTGTTAGCTTGAATTGAACAGTCAATTACTATATAATTATAAATGGATACTTTTGTTTTCCGAAATTAACTTTCGGAGCAAAGATATTATTGTGCTGAAAAAACTGAATTGTAAAGGAAATTGCAATGGTTAAGATACTTATAGTTGAAGATGAAGAGAATATAGCCAGAATGATACAGGCTAATATCGACCTCACCGATTATGAGTCGGAGATAGTTGACAACGGCCCCGAGGCAGTCACCAAAATTCTTGAGGGCGACTATGACCTTGTTTTGCTCGATGTTATGTTACCCGGCTTTGACGGCTTTGAGGTCATGAGAAGAATAGAGGGGAAGGGCGTTCCTGTCATTTTCCTCACAGCTATGCAGGATGTTTCCGATAAGGTAAAGGGCTTGCAGCTGGGCGCCGAGGACTATATAGTCAAGCCGTTCGAGGGACTTGAGCTTCTTGCGAGAATAGAGGTTGTTTTAAGACGAAGCAACAAGGGAAGAAACAATCTTTCCTATGAGGATATTGAAATCGACCTCACAAAGCACACAGTCACACAGGGCGGTGAGGAGGTAGTGCTCACTCCCAAGGAATTTGATGTTCTTGCATTATTTATGTCAAATGTTGATATTCTTATCACGAGAGAGAGACTTCTTGCGGAGGTCTGGGGATATGACTTTGTAGGTGAGTCACGTACTGTCGATATTCATGTCCAGAAGGTAAGAAGAAAGCTGAATCTTCAGAACAAGCTTATCACCATTCCCAAGCTTGGCTACAGACTCGAGAGTAGGTAAAATTAATGCGGCTTTGGCATAAGATATTTATCATCGTTTTGCTTTTTGTTACGCTGTCGATTGAGATGACGAGCATTTTCGTCTCACAGTCGAATTTCTCGGGCATAATCGAGAACGAGGAAAAGAATGCGACGGCGGCGCACACAAGCTTTGCCTCGGGCATAGTGAACAGAACGATGTACGAGAGAATTAATGCGGGAGAAATTCTGCTCTCGCAGGAGGAGCTCACCGATATTATCAGGGAAATTTCACGTGAGGCGGGTTCTGCCTACGGCGAGATTATTGTTGTAGGCTCGGGAAACGAGCTTGTCTATCCCACAACCACGGACGTGAGAGAGGATATTCTTGCGCTTGATGTTGATGACGGCATCTGCAAGAGTCTTATCACGGATATCGGCGACGAGACCTGTCTGATTACCGTTAGCAATATCGAGCTTGAAAAGCTTGAATATAAGCTGTTCACCATAAGAGATGTTTCTGCCACCTATCAGGTGCATTCCAAGCAGATGAGAACTATTCTCTACATAAGCCTGGCACTTGCACTTTTGGCGGCGGTTCTTTTGTCGTGCTCGATTTTTGTGTTCACTGTTATTCCGCTTGCAAAGGTAAACGAAGGACTTGTCAATATCGCTGCGGGAGACTACAGCGTTCGACTCGAGGAAACGGGCAGCGTGGAGTTCCGTCTTCTGGCAAGAAACGTTAATCGAATGGCAAGTGCAGTTCAGATGAATGTCGAGCGACTCGACAGCATAGCAACCTCGAGAAAACGCTTTGTCGATTCCTTTGCGCACGAGATGAAAACTCCGCTCACCTCGATAATCGGTTTTGCCGATATCCTAAGGAGCAGACGAGTTGTGTCGGATCAGCAGAGAATGGACTATTCCAACATCATAATCGAGGAAGCTACGAGAATGAAATCACTCTCGGGCAAGCTCTTGGAGATGGCAACAACGGACACGGCAAACATCGAGCTTGCGGATGTCTTTGTTCCGGAGCTTTTGATGGAGGTCTATAATTCCACGGTTCCGCTTGTCGCAAAGAAGCACATCAATCTAAGAATTGCATCGAAGCGTGTGTGGATAAGAGCCGACAGAGAGCTTTTTAAATCGTTGCTTTATAACCTGATTGACAATGCCTGCAAGGCGAGTGAGGACGGCAGCGAAATCAGAATGGTTTGCACGACAGAGGGTGACCGTGCGCTCATTTGCGTAGCCGATGACGGCGTCGGAATGGCGAGAGAAGACCTGATTCGTGTAACCGAGCCGTTCTATATGGTAGATAAATCACGCTCGAGAAAAGCGGGCGGTGCGGGACTCGGACTTTCCCTTTGCGCCGAGATAGCGAAAAAGCATAATGCTCAGTTCACCATTGATTCCATACTCGGAGAGGGTACAATGGTAACAATCAATATAAAATGCTTTGTTAAGAAGGGAGGGTACACGATAGATGAATATGAAGAGGATTCCGACTATGAAGCACAAGGCGAAAAGAATGAAGAATCAGGTGCTTCAGCCGACGCCGGCTCAGCAAAGTCAGACGGCAAAGACGCAGCCGACACCGACAGCGCCTCAGGCGGAACAGAAGAATACTCCAGTGACGACACAGGAGACATCGACCTCGCAGGAGACGACAGCGAATACATCTCTGATACGGTCGATTACGAATCTGAAGATGATATCCTGGGTGAAGAAAAAGGCGGAGAAGACGAGCTTTGAGCTTGCGACAAAATCCAAGGAGGAGCTTATCAAGACCTTCTACCCATACGGCATCATGCTTGCGCTTGCGCTGCTGCTCACAATCGGAAGCTTCCTTGTGTTCAATCGTTTGCCCAACTACAAAAATACTGTTCATTCCACAGAGGTGAACGAGCAGAAAACGGTTTATTCGGACGAGACGATGAGCTTTGTCGGAATAAACGATTTGAAGAATTTTGATGATCTTGCAAAGGCTGATATGCCGAAATCGGCAGACGAGCAGTATGTAAGTGAAATTTCAGATATGATAAGCAAGCTCTATTCCGATGCGGCACCAAGCAATGAAAGTGATTTGGTGGGTAAATTTACCTACTACACATTTGGCGGAGCAAGCTTATCCGATGATGAAAATGCGGACTACTCAAACCACGATTTCCATTCCGACTACGCGAAGAGCGAGGGCGGTAACTTCACGGGGTATTCACAGGGAATACTTCTGGTTGCCCAAAATGTGCAGTACAGCGCCCAGAACGGAAAAAGCTACAGCTTATCGGTTATTTCCTGCGGTGATAATTACTACTATTTCAATTTGGTGGGAGCAAGCAGTGATAATCTTTCGGCTGAGGACTTCTACAGCGTCATAAGCGAGTTGGACGTGAATTCCTGGAACATTGAGGCTGGCAGTCTTACTGAGATTTTTGCTGATCTGACATCTGATTATCTGAACGGAAATATTTACTCCGGTTCTAAGTTCGACTACATCAGTAAGATTGAGAGCACTATCGATGACGATGAAGTCAGAAGATTTTTCGAGAGACTGACAAGCCTTGCGTTGGATTATGACGATGAGAATGGTTGTCTCAACGACAATTATATGTTTGCAGGTATCAAAATTCCAAAGCTTGTGCAGAAGGCTTGTGTGGCACTTGAGGGATCAAGCAAGAAAACACTCGACGGCTCAAGCATTATTATAACAAGCGATTCCGATTTTTACGGCGGCTATAAGCTCGGATTTATATATGATTTGCATTCGGGTGAGATAAGCGGCTTCGGACTTTGCAAGTAAGAGGTAAGACATGCTGTTGATACATATAAACAACGCTCAGAAAAAAGAGCAGATTCTAAGCCTTGCAAAAAGGCTCAATCAGGAAACGAGAACCTTTTCCGCTTCTGAATATGAATTGACTCTTGCTTCTCTTCTGAAAGGAGAAAAGCCTGAAAGCAAGCCCAAGCTTCCGCCGCTTTATGTCATGCCCGATATAATCATTTTTTCGGGACTTCGTGACAAGGAGCTTGATGAGTTTCTTGCGCAGTATAAAAAAGAAGGAATCGCCCCAACTCCACTGAAGGCTGTGGTCACGCCGTTTAATCTGAATTTCAAAATCGGCGAGCTGACGGAGCACCTGAAAGCGGAGGCAGCGTCAAGAGGCTGAAACCAAAACATCAACCGTTTCCGAATGCTGAGGTGCCGCAACGAAGGTTTTGAAAACAAGTGGTAAAGACAATCGGAACGGTATATTGCAGAAAATCTAAAAATATTTGGAGGAAACTGCAATGAAATCATTATTTGAACAATTTGGCGGAACTTATCGTGAGGAAAACGGGTATCTTGTTCCTAATTTGAGTTTGCCCGATGAAGAACAGCATACGATTGGAATATGGGGACAACGACACAGGCGGTATTTGAAAGAAAACCACAGAGTGCTTTATGCCGACCTGCTGACGAGCGGAAGGCTGAACGGCTATCTTGCGGATATTGACCGACAGGCAGAGGAAATGTTCTCTCGGCTGGTAAAGCAGATGGCAAAAGCCGAAGGCATAACCGAGAAGCTGAAAGCCGACGATATGATGTCGTGGGTCGGTCAAATGAACGGTATAAGAAGCCGTGCGGCGGAAATCGTAAACGCCGAAATTATCTACACACAATAAATGTTGAGGTCGAGAGCTGCATCGTAACAC
>CAVKLS010000159.1:0-4459 GCA_963657025.1 bacterium
GAATATGACCGATGTCCCCGACAGCTACTACAATAAAAATTCCTAATCCACAGAACCTACAAACCCACCACGAAGGGAGGACTCCTCTTGGCAGAAAAAAACTTGAAAGCCGACTTTGAAGAAACCTACCGAAATTACTGCGATACGGTCTACAAAATCGCTTTTATCCACATAAAAAAGCCCGACGATTCCAACGAAATCGTTCAGGAGGTCTTTTTGAAGTATCATTTGACCAAAAAAAGCTTCTCGAACGAAAAAGAAAAGGAAGCATGGCTTATCCGCTGTGCCCACTCGGCTACCATGGACTATTTCAGAACGAAAATGCGCAAGGAAATCCGCATAAAGGATATGGAAAAAATGCATCTTCCGTTTGAAATCGACGATACACTCGCCGTTCTTCTCACCATGCCCGACAAATTCCGCACGCCTATGTATCTTCACTATTCCGAGGGATTTTCAGCCGAGGAAATCGCAAAAATCCTTCACAAGTCCGTTTCAGGCATCAAGTCAAATCTTGAGCACGGCAGACAGCATCTCGATAAAAAGCTTGGAGGTAAAGTCCGTTGAAAAAGGATAATCTTCTCGATAAGGAAACTCTCAACAGAATCGTTAAAGAGGACGAGGTGGATAACTCCGACCTCACTCCCGAATATCTCGAACCGACGGAAGCACCCGATAACCGCTCCCGTGAGCAGAAAATCAAGGATGCGTTTGATTCCATCGTGAACGACGACTACTCCGCAAACCATTCCTTCTACGAAATAAAAAGAAATCTCGACAAAAAGGGCTTTGTGACCAAGCAGAGACTCAAATTCTTCAAGCATACCTTCGACAGATTCGTTCCGCTTGTCGCATGTCTTTGCATTGCGATTGTGGTCTATGCGTTTTTAGCCGTTCATAACGGCTGGCTTACGGGCTCTTCCTATGTCGAAAGCACGGAAATGGTAACAAGCGAGGGCTATGTCTACGAGGGCGAGGACAGCACCGTAGCCGCCGCAAAAAGCTATTTTGACGGAAGCAAAAGCTACAATAATGTTGAAATCGGCGAGGACTCAAAGAGCGAAACAAGCGAAGAAGAGACCGACGACGGAATAGACCTCACCTCCGTGCTGACGGGAGAAAGCTTTCACCTTGACGACAGCCCAGACAACTTCTTCGAGCTTTGGGATAAGCTCAAGGAGATGCAAGCCGTTCCCGATGACATCGAGCTTAATTCTTCTGCAATCGATTCCACAAGCTCCAATAATATTGTAGTCGTGCTTGACTTTAATTCGGCACTTCAGGATTATGCGGACGCTCAGAGCGACACGGAGTTCTTGCAGATTATCGCAGACAATTTCTATGCGCTAAATTCCGACTACGCCAACTTCACATTTACCTGTGACGAACAGCCCGTAACGGTGAACTCCTCAGAAGTCGGTACTGTCACGGCAAAATAAACTATCACAAACGGCAAAACGGACGGTTGATAAAACCGCCCGTTTTTTCAAGCATTTTCATGCGTTATTCACTTGGAAATCAGGAGAAATACTTCTCCTTGATTA
This sequence comes from bacterium, assembly GCA_963657025.1. Lineage (GTDB taxonomy): Bacteria > Bacillota > Clostridia > Oscillospirales > Acutalibacteraceae > SIG603. Next base: position 1,545 of record CAVKLS010000159.1, read on the forward strand.
TATCGACAGGCATGTCCTCGCCCGTCCAAAGCTTGAAGGAAGCCGCTCCCTGATAGAGAAGCATATAAAGTCCGTTGCCCGTCTTACAGCCTGCCTCTTTAGCCTCACGAAGGAATCTTGTCTCCTTCGGATTGTAGATTACATCGAACACGAAAAGTCCCTCACGGAACATGCTCGGATCGGTAATCATCGTCTTATCGGTGTTCGGAGCCATTCCGACCGAAGTAGCATTTACGAGAATCGCACTGTCGGCAATAGAAGCACGAAGTGCCTCGGTGTCGGCATAATCGTGAATGCTTACCTTGCAGCTCGTGCGCTCGTTAAGCTTGGCGACAATCTCCTCTGCTCTCTTGTAGAAGTTATCCTTGATATTGAAAACCTCTATCTCAGCCACTCCGTCAAGGGCAGCCTGAATAAGAATTGCGGTAGCCGCTCCGCCGGCGCCGAGAAGAGTCATTTTCTTTCCGATGATGTCCACTCCGTTTTCCTCGACAGCCTTCATAAAGCCGATTCCGTCCGTTGTGTAAGCGGTGAGAACTCCGTTATCATTTACGATAGTGTTGCATGCGCCCGAAATCTCCGATGCGGGAGAAAGCTTGTCGGCAAGCTTGCACATGATGTTTTTTCCCGGCATGGTTATGTTCCAGCCTCTTGCGCCCATGGTGCGAAGTCCCTCGACCGCTGTGGGCATCTTGTCCTCTGGAACGTCAAATGCGAGGTATGAGTAATCAAGTCCTAATTGGTCGCAAGCCTCATTGTGCATTTCGGGAGAAATGCTGTGTGCTACCGGGCTGCCGAGCAGACACAGTAAACCTGTGTGTCCTGTGATATGTTTTGCCATAATTTTACCCTTTCTTTTCCTTATGTATCTGATTGTTTTCAATTGCCAAATAATTAATAGCTTTAGGTTATCACATTAATGCAAAAAAAGCAAACATAAAATAAACAAAAACGTGTACAATCGGATTTTTCCGTGCACACGCTTTGTTTAAAAGAATATTTTCAACACACTCCGTGTTCTCGTAAGCCAAATGAGAACCGATATCGGATTAAAATCAGATACCGAGCTTCTCCTTCATGTAATCAACAGGAGTATCCTTGCCTGTGTAGAGCTTGATTGCGATGAGTGCCTGGAAGAGCATCATGCTCATGCCGTTGTAAACCTTCTCGCAGCCTGCTTCCTTAGCCTGCTTCATCATAACAGTCTCACGAGGAGCATAAACTGTATCTGTAACGATGAGGTCCTTCTTGAAGTATGAAGGATCAGGAATGTTGGAGAGATCCTCGAGCGGATGCATGCCTACGCCTGTAGCGTCGCAGAAGAGGTCTGCCTCGTGCATCTTCTGCTTGAGGAGATCGTGGTCAGCGAGATCATACATTGTAGCCTTGCAGTTTGTGTTCTTGTTGATGAGGTCAACAATCTCTTCTCCACGGCTGTAGAACTTATCCTTGATGTTGAAGATTGCCATCTCAGAAATTCCGTCAAGAGCACCGCGAACTGCGATAGCTGTAGCAGCTCCGCCTGTTCCGATAAGAACCATCTTCATTCCCTTGAAGTCGATTCCCTCTTCGGTAATTCCCTGCCAGTAGCCCATACCGTCTGTGTTGTAGCCCTTGAGCTTGCCTGTTACGTTGCCGTTCTCGTCACGCATGTTAACAACAGTGTTGATAGCGCCGCAAAGTCTTGCAGCCTCGTCAACCTCATCAAGATACTTGTGAACAACTGTCTTGTTAGGCATGGAGATGTTGGAGCCGAGCATCTTGAGTGCACGAATGCTCTGAACAGCGTCCTTAAGAGAATCGTTATCAACCTCGAATGCGAGCTGGATAACGTCGTCACCGTTCTTGTCATAAGCGAGGTTATGAGTTGTAGGAGACTGTGTATGACGGATAGGATAAGCCATTAAGCCGACTAATTCTGTATGTCCTGTAATGTTTGGCATAACTTTTGTCCTCTTTTCTTAGTTCTGTGAAAAATGTAAAGTTATTTATATTGTGGAGAGAGCTTTGCGCCCTCTCCTAATTGATTAAGCTAATTGCTTATTACTCGAGCGGATCGAGGAATAAGAAGCCCTGGTCCTCGAGTACGTTGAGGATTGCACGACCTTCCATTGTGCCCTCCATGATGCGTCTTGCTCTTACGGAGTCACCGATGTTGTAGACATATGTGTGAGTGTCCTCAAATGCCTTCTGAAGCTCAGGAAGAATCGGGTTGTTTGCACGCATACCGAGGCAGTTGAAGCCGTAATCAAAGTCGAGGTCTGTGATCTCGCCGCTTGGAAGCTTAACTGTGAATGCGTTCTCCTTAACCTCCTGGAGAGCTGTGTTGACATACTCCTTGACGCCGTAATCATCAAATGTCTCACGCATGGAGCACTTTGTGATTGGGTCTGCGAGCATACCGATCTGCGGAAGCATATCGACGATTGTGCACTCTGCGCCTCTTGGTGCGAAGTACTCGATAACGTCAAGACCGACCATTCCGCCGCCGACTACGACAACCTTTTTGCCCTTGCATGCATCATCGGGATACTTGCCTGCGTTGAGGTTGTTAATCATATCGAAGATAGTTGCGACGTTGCCTGCCTCGATGTTCTCCTTGAGACCCTTAATCGGAGGTACGAGCGGAACAGAACCTGTTGCGTTGACAACGATGTCAGGCTTGAACTCGTTGATCTTGTCGATTGTAGCCTCAGTGTTGAGGAATACATAGAGGTTGTTGAGCTTGGATGCTCTTGCCTCGAGGTACTTCGGGAAGTCCTTCATACGTGTCTTGCTCGGAAGATCGGAGATGAATGTTGAAAGTCCGCCGAGGTGATCCTTCTTCTCGAGAACGAATACGTTACATCCGACCTCAGCTGCCGTACATGCCCTCCATGATGCGTCTTGCTCTTACGGAGTCACCGATGTTGTAG
>CAVKLS010000160.1:0-4445 GCA_963657025.1 bacterium
TACAAATTGTGCTTTCCTGTGTTTTAAGCAGTAATCTGAAAAAGGAAACGCTGGTAGAAAGAATAAGGTATCAGGGATAGTAGATTCTATAAAAAGCAAGCTGCCGCTCAAGATGGGCGGCAGCTTACCTTTATGAAATGAAAGGATTTTAACTATGAACTTTGATTTTTCCGCTTTGAACTTTGAAACCATCGACTCCAACATCAACGCCTACCCGGATATGTTCCTGAATCAGAATGGCGTGACCTTCACCAAGAAGGTGCTTGAGGACTTGGGCTATCCCGCCTTTGTTTTGTGTCTGCTGGATGCGAAAGCGAGGGTATTTGCGATCCGTTCCTGCAAGAGCAACGAACCGAAGGGCTTCAAGTTCTCCAAGCCGAGAGGCGAACAGAAAGGTGTTGTTACGATCTCCAACAAGAATCTGCTTGACCCGCTTCGCGCTGTCACCGGCGAGGACTGGATTCCCGGCAAGCGTTACAAGGTGCGTGGCTTCTGGGTTGCTGATGCAAAAACCATGTGCTTTGACCTCAATGAAGGGGTTCAGGGGGGCTTTCGCCCTGTTACGCCGAGCAGTGACGCAGAATAATCCCTGATATTCAGGTAGAAAAGGGAGAGCAAAAGAGCGGCGGCAAGCCGCCTCTCCCTTTTCTCCCTCGCTGCTGCTATGGAAACCGTGGAAAACCGCAAGCGGTTTACGCACCGTTCCCACAGCCTGCGCTCACCCTCTTTTTCCTCTCTGGCTTTCTCCCTATACAGAGAAAAGTGTCCATTTTCTATCCCGAAAACGTACAGTTGCCGCGATGAACAGAGGGCAGCGTGTCAATTTGGCAAAGAAAAGCAAACGGCACACAGGCGGTTTTATCCTCAAAGAAAGCCCCGAAGCATGACAAAAAAGAAGCCCAGCACCACTTTAATGGCGTGGTGCTGGGCTTTTTCTGATTGCAGCGATTTTCAGCGGGTGAAGCAATGCTCTGCTTGCAAACAGCTCTTTCGCATTTTGCTGCTTGGCGTGAAAATGTACTGTTCCGCAAAATCCTACGCACAGAAGCGTACCGCGTACACTCTATCGTGCTTTGCTTTCTAATATACTTTTTTTGCGCAAGAAGAAAGAAATTTACTGTTTTCACTACGCTCGATTTTAGCACGGCGTTTTTACTGCCTCATAGTCAATTCACTCAGCAATTAAGCCAAAATGCCGCAGCGCATCCTTGATCGCCTCAACCTTTTCAGGCGGGCAGGGATGATACTCATGTTTTCTCTGCTCCACTGCGTTCGGCGCTTTGTGCATATCCAGTCCGACCATACGCTTGACCTCGGCAATATATGCCGTATGGACTTTGAAGCCGTACTTCTCCTGCACATACTCCTGAATACGCTTATAGGTCGGATGCTCCTTGATCTCGCCGGTTTCCACTTCCATTCTGACCTCAACCGTCAGTGGATTTGTTTCCCGTGACAAGAGGACCACCGTCTCGACATGCTGTGTCATCGGGAACATATCAACAGGCTGGATTCTCTTTACCCTATAGCCGTTAGCCGTGAACGAGGCCAAATCCCTTGCAAGCGTCTCGGGATTACAGGAAACATAAACCACCTTTTTGGGTGCAAGCGAGCAAACGGACAGGATAAATTCCTCGGTGCTTCCCGCTCTTGGCGGATCCATCAGAACAACGTCCGCCTTCTCTCCCTCGATTGCCATATTCGACAGAAATTCGGTTGCGTCGGCACAGAAAAATCTGATGTTTTTCATGTTATTCAGCTTTGCGTTCTGCTTTGCATCCTTTACGGCATCGGCATTGAGCTCAATTCCCGTGACCTTAACGGGATTTTCTCCCGTCACCTTAGATGCGGCAATCATTCCTATCGTTCCTATTCCGCAGTATGCATCGATTACGGTTTCTCCTCCCTTGAGGTTTGCAAACTCCATTGCCTTGCCGTAAAGCTTTTCGGTCTGAACTGGATTAATCTGATAGAATGACTTTGCGGAAATTCTGAATTTCAAGCCGCAGCACTCGTCAACGATATATCCCGAGCCGTAAAGCACCTTTTCGTTTTGTCCGAGAAGCATTGATGTGAATTTATCGTTTACATTCTGGACTATTGTTGTTATCTCAGGGTGAATTTTCAAAAGTGCCTTGCAGAAGTTATATTTTGCCGTAAAAATCGGTGTTCCCGTCACGAGGACTACCATAATTTCTCCCGTTGCAAAGCCTCTTTTTACGAGAACATGGCGCAAAAAGCCCTTTCCCGTCACCTCATTGTAGGTTGTAAGCTTAAAATCCTTGAGCAGCTTTCTTACGGAAACGATGATTTCGTCCGCTTTTTTGTCCTCAATCATACATGAGTCCATGCCGACGATTTTATGTGTTGAGGACTGATAAATGCCACTTATTATCTTATGACTTCTCGGATCGGTATAAAATGCCGCCTGAACCTTATTTCTGTAGTGATACGGATTATCCATACCGATAATCTCTTCTACCCTTCCATACTTTCCAAGCAGCTTTATGCATGTGCCCATTTTAAAGGACAGCTGCTCTTTATACGACAAATTCTGAAGCTGACAGCCGCCGCATTTCTTTCTGTTGGGGCACTGTGGAAAATCTGCCTTTTTCTCCGGTTCTTCTCTCTCCAAAACTGCCTTTTCCTTTATGAAGACTTCCTTTTGCGGTCTTGGGCGGTGTTTTTTCTTCTCTGTGACTGCCTTATAAAACGGCTCCGATTTGCTGAAATTGCTGTTTTTATTCTTCATTTATATTCTCCTGATTAAGTCTTTATTTAATCTGTTAATTATACATTATTAGAGTTATATTTTCAATCTTGACAAACTTAGTCTGATTTACGGAAAAGCTTTCAACAATCGCCAAAAGAATGTTGAAAACCTTGCCGCAAAAAAGCCATATTCGACCATTGACCGAATATGGCTAAATTAAAATTAAATTCTATTCCTGTTATCAGGTAATAAACGGAAGACCGTTTATTCTTGTGCCGTTCTCATAAACCTCAAAGTGAAGGTGGTTACCTGTGGAGTTACCTGTTGAACCGACATAGCCGATAACCTGTCCCTGCTCGACATAATCTCCGACGTTACATGCGATAACGCTCATATGTGCATATCTTGTTGAGTATGTTCCGTTATGATAAATAAGAACATTATTTCCCCACGACCAATGGTACGATGCATTGAGAACCGTTCCGCTTGCGGCAGCTACAATCGGTGTTCCGTAAGGCACGCCTATGTCAACTCCGCCGTGACCGTTCTCGCCGAAATACTGAGTAATATCTGCGGTGCTGTAACCGGGAAGCGGCCACATGCCTGAAAGTCCTCCCGCTTCACTCGAGCTTGTCGGCGGTGTATAAACCGTGTTTCCGTCACTTGAACCCGAAGAAGTTGTGGTGTTCGACTTAGCCGCCTCTGCAGCTGCGGCTGCTGCGGCAGCCTCCTCTTCCTCTTTTTTCTTCTGGGCGGCGATAAGCTCCTCAAGCTGAGAATTAAGCTCCTCGTCCTCCTGCTCAATGGAATCTATCTGAGACTGAGTATCCGACTCCTGAGACTGAAGCCCGGCGATTACCTCGTTATTCTCGGCAATCAGGGTTTCAAGTTCTGCCTGATCTTCCTCAAGACTCTTTTTAAGCTTGGAAACCTCGGACTTTTCTTCCTTTAAGGATTCCTTGTCGTCCTTGGTTTTGCTGATATATTCCTGTATTTCATCGCAAAGCTGCTTGTCGTGGCTTGTTACAGCCGAGAGCATCTCTGTTTTCATCGAGAAATCATAAAGGCTTGTGGCATTGAGAAGAATTTCCATCGTGCTTGTGTCGCCCGACTCGTAAATCGCTCTGATTCTCTTTTTGAGAAGTGCGAGGGTGTCGGCATATTCCGCATCAGCCTCGTCTATTTTCTCCTCGAGATCCTTTATGCTGCTGTTAAGCGTTGCAATATCGGAGATTGCCGTATCAATCTTTTCCTCGGTGAGATCTATCTTTTCCTGTAAGGTGTTGCTGTATTCCTGAGCGTCAGCCTCCTGAGACTGAAGTTCCTCAAGCTTGGAGTTGAGCTCGTCCTCCTGACTTTTAAGCTCATCCTGACGGTCATATATCTCCTGCATCTCGCTTGTGGTTGTCACCGCATTTGCACTCTGCGGAATTGTGGGGAACACAAACACCGCCGCAAGCGTCAAAGCCGTGAGCTTCAATGCACTCTTTACATTTTTTCCGTTAAGATTATATTTAAGCATATTTGTCATGCCTTCTCCTTTCGTTACGTCCGAGTGAAAAGCCGTTTTTTCATTCACTCAAACATCAAAGAACTATACCACAAAAATCGCCGTTTGTCCAATGGATAAGCCGTTTATTACACTTTTTTTGCAAGAATTTCACCTATTTTTCTTATTCGGATAAATTCTCACACGGCTTTTAAAGTCTTAACGCCATGCCGCCGACAAAAG
>CAVKLS010000161.1:0-4444 GCA_963657025.1 bacterium
GTATGAATATTTTGATAAATCGTAGCTTCCGCTTGAGTACCAGTCGGAAACAAGATTTCTCCAGTTTGAGTCGAGATAACCCTGAACCTCGGAGTATCCCGATGAACCGAATTTCTCGTTAAGCTTATTCTTTCTCTCGTCTCCGCTGCCCCAACCGCTTGCGTTACCGTTTATCCAAATTGCTGTTGCAATTCCCTTTTTGACATCTTCCGTGAGCGCGGTGGATTTATTGGAATTGTCTGCGTTTTCAGTCGTTTTGCTGTTCGACTTTTTCTGAGCCTTCTTGTCGACAGCTGTCTTTTCCGTCGTGTTGGTTACCGTCTTTTCCGCCTCTGCGTCGCTGCTTTTTACCATAGCCGAAACCTTGGTGGAGATAGAGGAGATAACCGCGTTCAGCGATGTAATCTGAGATAGGAAAGAGTCGCCGTATTTTGCAATGACAGAATATGCTCCGCCTTCGTTGTTCCAAATGGCTTTCTCGTTGTCGGTTATCGTGTATCCGACCTTGTCGGCTTCTGTCGCAAGAGTAGCCGCAATTGAAGCAGAATTGTTGTTGACAGAGTCAATCATATCTGAGATAAGAGCGTCTACATTGTCAAGTCTCTCGTTGAGCACACTCTCGTACTCGTCGTAGAGGTCGCTTAAAAGCTTCTTTTGTTCGCTGATATAGTTCTCGTACTGAGTTTCTTCAAGGTCATCAAGGGCATCTTCCAAATCTACTTTTAACTTCTGAACGGTTGCTTTATTCTCTTCTGAGTCATCTCCCGCATAAGCCGAAAGCTGTTTCTGAAGCGAGGCTATTTCCGAGGTTTGATTCTTAACCTTCTTCTGATAATCGTACAGGTCTTTTGCAGAATCGAGTGAGTCCTCGTACTTGTCGATTAAATCCGAAAGTGAGGAAAGCTCCTTGTTAATTCCGTCCTCGACAAGAGAAACGATAGCCTGTTTTTCATCCTCGGCGGCAAGTACGGAGTCTTGCTGAGCCTCGAGAAGCTCCTCCCGTCTTTCGAGAAGAGTCGTGTTGTACGGGTCTTTTGCAATTTCTTTGTCAAGCTTTTTGATTTCTGCGGCGTACTTGTCTGCCTGAGCCATATAGACATTGTAGTTCTGCCCTCTCAAGCCGACTGTAGCCAAGCCTGTATCCGTGAGTTGTCCGTTTTTCTCGTAAAGGTCTGAGTTCGACAGTAGGTCAATCAGAAATTCCGACTCCGTGGTTATGTCGCTTATTCGCTCCTGAAGATAGTCAAAGTGATCCCATTTTGTCTGCCTCAGGCTGTTGTTGTATTCGACAAGCTTTGTGTTTGCCTCTTGGATACTCTCCTTGACGGAGTTGATTTCCTGTTGCATTTCATACCACTGCTCGGAGCCCTCTTCAATATAACCCGAATTTATCGCTTCCGACATTTTCTTTGTGAGAGCCGCAAGCTCTTTGTTCTGAATGCTGATGTTCTGCTTTTCCGTCTTGGCAAGGGCAGTATAAAGCTTTCCGCTTGCGAGATAACCTCTTGTTTCTATATCGTCAATGGCGTTGTTGTAGGTATTTGTCTTGTGTTCCTTGAGAGAAAGCTTGTTTTCATAGTCTGTCTGTACTGTGTCGAATCTGTTTGCGTATTCCTCAGCAATGCTTTCTCTTAATTCGAGTGCCGATTTCTCAGCTTCAAGAGCCTTTTCGTACCACTTCTGATACTCCTCGATTTTCTCGGCGGTGTCGCTGTCATATTCGTTGATATCAACGGTGCCGTCACGAACCTTTTCTTTCAAATCATCGGAGAGAGAAACCTTGTTTGCCTCCTCGACATATCTGTCAAAGGCTTGGTTCTGAGTTTTCTCCTCGACTATCAGCTCGTCGATTTCGTCGCTTGATGCACTCAGCCTTTCAGAGAGCTTTCTGAATGAGCTTTCCGCCACAGCCGACAGCTTGTCAATCATATGCTCGATTCTGTCAATCAGAACCTCTATCCAGTCGATTACCTTTGTGCTGTCATCGTCTGAGCTGTCGGAAGAGCTTGAAGACGAGTTTGACGAACCGCTTGAGTAACTGCCGGAGTAGTCATTTGATGAACTCGAGGACGAAGAGCCACCTGAATATTTGGATGAGGAGTTGGCGTTGTTGTGCTTTTTGTAACTGCCGCTCACCATTGCCGTTCCGCCCACAAGAGCACTTGCTCTGCCGGAAACATAACCGTTAGCCAAGAGGTCTTCCGTCTGTAGATGATTGAATACGATTGAGCCTTTCGGAATATCGGTAAACTCCGCTCCGTTGTCACCAACGGTGTACCATCTTCCTGTGCGTGGGTCTACGACTATTTCTCTTCCAAGCTCACCGACAAGCGTTTTGCCGCCTGTCGCAGTGCCCCAGTCGCCGCTCGCCCTTGCCGTACCGCCTGCGTGAGCCGTTCCGTTCAATGAGCTTCCGCCGCTTCTGCCGTTTCCGATTGCAATATAATTGACATATCGGGTGAGGGTGCCGAAGTAGGTGGGGAGAGAGCTTGTGTCTGCCTCGTAGATTACCTGAGCGTGTTTTTCCTCGGGGATATATTCGTCTATCGCAGAAGAGTCGATGTTTGCCTTTGTCGTGAGCGTTTCTGCGCTAAGAGCGGAAATGGACTCTTTGACAGACTCCTCTGAGGTTGAGTCTATTCCAAGGGTAGCCTGTATCTCGGGGTCTATATTCGCAATCTGAGCTGTAAGACTTGCTATTTCCGCTTCCGCCGCAGTTGTATCCGCTCCGACCGCAACGGCTATTTCGTAGCTGTTTTCTGCCTCCTGAAATTGCTGTAAAAGTGATATAGCCGCTCCCATATCGCCTTCTACCTGAGACACATCTACTTTCATAACCGCAGGCTCTGAAAGCGACTGCTTCTGCATTACACAGTATTCAATGATTGAGTTGGCGTATTCAACCTCGGACGGGTCTACATCCACCTTGGCTTTTACGCCGTTCATTTCTTCAATTGTGCTGTCGAGTGCGGATATTTTGTCTTGCTCGTTTTCTATATCGGAAACATTAAGCTTGATTTTGAGGTCGCTGTTTCCGTCAATGCTTCTGAGGGATTCGGCGGCTTCCGTCGCCTCGACCGCAACATCACCGAATGTTTTTGTGGCTTCGTCAGCCCAGTCAAATTTTCCGCCCTGAAGATTCAGCTGGTCGAACATTGCCTGAACAACGCCGTCTGAAAGTCCGAGCTTGTCGGCAAAGTCCTCTGACTTAATTCCGTCCAGTATGGTGTATATGCCGTCCTCATAGGATACCAAGCCGTTTTCAACAGACTTATCAAGAAAGTGGTCAACATCAAGCCCGGCTACTTTTCCGTCGTCGTCAATATTGAGATACTCACTGAATGAGTTCATATAACTCTCAATAGCGTCAACATCGTCTCTGTCAACACTGTCGGGCACAATGAAATCTACTGCGGCGGCAAGCTTCCTCGAGCCGTAGTAACCGTATATGTCGGAGTCCTCGTCGTCGTAGGTGTCACGGATTTTCTGAATGGCACTTACGGCGTCGTCTTCCATATCTCCGTAGTCGGAAGCACTCTGAGCGTTCAGCCAGTTCTGATAAGAACCGACCGCCTCCTGAATTGAAGCTGAAAGTAAATCATATTGCTTGCAGGTATCGGCTATTGTACTGTTCTCGCTAAGAAGAGCGTCTATCTGAGCGTTGATGGCGTCAACGCTTTCTGCTGTTCCGCCTGTTGTCTTGTAGGCGTTCTGAAGAGCCTCACGAAGACTCTCAATCTGCTTTGCGTTTTCGAGATACTTTGTCTGCTCCAGAGCCTTGTTGGTGTTGTTTGTTGCAACGGCTTCCTTTGCTTTGGCTTTTGCAATTTCTCTGACCTTTTCGGCGTTGAGCTGCATTGTGCCGTTGGTGTATTCGAGAGCAGACTGATAATCCTTTAGCTCGTCAGAACTAAAGGTATCATAGGAGAGAGTTTTGCCGCTTTGCTGACTGCTTAAGGCTTCCCAAGCGGCGTTAATTCCCGATATGAGAGTTGTGTTTGACTCTGCAACAACGGAAACGGACTTAGTTATCAGGCTTGCCGCCTTCTGGTATTCGTCTGAAGTACTTTGAGCCGTTTTGCTTGCTGTGTTCATCAGCTCCGAGAGAGAGGGGATGTCTGACGATAGCTCGTTAAACGCATTGTATACGGCACTTGTTATATCTTCTTCCGTTCCGACAAAATCACCGCTTGCAAGAGAAGCTTCGATAACAGCCTTCCTTAGACTGTCTAACTCGCTGACTGTTTCGGGGATACCGTTTTTGCTAAGACTGTCGAAAATATCAGATTTTGCCTGAGCCTCGTTGAGCATATCCCTTGCGTCAAGATAATCTCCGACTATCTCCTCGTAGCTTGTGATTTTAGCTTCTATGCTCTCGGCGGCGTCTGAGTTTGCGTACTCTTCCGAGGTGAGTCCCTCTTGGAGAAGCTCTTTCATCTTAACC
>CAVKLS010000162.1:0-4439 GCA_963657025.1 bacterium
GTCCTATAATATCGAGTTCAAGGAAAAGAAAGAACGCGCAAGCGGCAAAATAGACCCTAAACCCGCCGGGGCTGTTGAGTCTGCAAGAAAATCCGCGAAGAAGTCGAGCGCAAAGGCTCAGACAAAGGTAAAGTCAACAAAAGCGGCATAAAAAAATTTACGCTCAAAAGTGAAATTAAATCAAAATTAAAAATCAAAACGGCAAAGAAAATCAAATTTGACGGGGATTTTATACCCTAAAATCAGAAACAGAAAGGAATTTAAAATTATGTCACTTGCACTTGTCAACAACACGAACGAAACCTTTGATACCCGCGCCCTCTATATCGAAACGATTTTGCGGAACGTGCCGGAAATCGGCGGGCTGAAATTTGCGGAAATACCGGTTGATCTGCTGAGTGTTCCCGCAACCTATCAGCGCCCGCAGCACGGACATGAAAAGGAAATCGCCAAACAGTGGAACAAGAAGAAAGCGGGCGCGCTTGTAGTCAGCTATCGAGATGGGCAACTCTATGTTATCGACGGACAGCATAGGCTCATAGCGGCGCGAATGGTAGGCGAGCAGTCAATGCCGTGCCAGATTTACGAGGGGCTGAGCGAGGCAGACGAGGCTCTGATTTTCGGAAAGCAGGACGAAAACAAAATTAAATTGAGAACCATAGAAAAAATCTATGCTCTGTTCGTCGGCGGCGACGCAAAGGCAATAAAGCTCAAGCAGATATGCGACGATTACGGCGTGGTACTCTTCCCGCAGGACAGCAAGGAAACGAAGCCAATGCTCACCGGTCTGCGCGTAACCCTGACTGCGCTCAATGCCTATGGCGAGGACTGCGTGAAATGGATTTTCGATACGATTAAGAAATCGGGTTGGCATCTTGTTCCGGGCGCGTATTGTGAAGCGGATATAAATTCACTTCGTAATCTGTATGTTGCTTATAGAAACGAAATCGATAGGGTTCAGGATGTCGTTGTGAATATTTACAGACGAACAAACTACGACCACATTCAGTCGCTGGCAACCGTACAGTACCCGGCGAGAACTAAAATCGCATCTCTGACGGCACTGCTCGAAGCGGCTGTTGAAGAAAATGTTGCGTAAAATTTTGAAAAGATTTTGGTAAATAGCTAAAGTCGGGTTGTAAGATAGAGCCGCCGCGAAAGGGAAACCGATTTCGGCGGCTATTTTAAAATCAGAAAGGAAATTGAAATCATGAATGAAATTCAGGTTGAAATTTGGGATGCACTTTGCAATCTCGACGGCGAAACGGTTGCAAGATTGTTTACCAATTACTATGGAAATCAGCTTTTGACCGACGATTTCCGCGAGTTTATGGAGGGGGAAGGTGCAATATGACTACGAGCATCTACGAAACAGAAGCCCGCGACTTTATGATACGAAACAAAATCAAAATGAGTATCACATTCAAAGACCGCGAAGTAAATCGACTTTGGAATGAAAACTCAAAACGAAACCGCTACACGGTCTATATCCAGAACACCGATACCGACGAGGCTATGCGCGTCATATTCTGGGATTCCATCTACAATACAGAGCGCAATACCACGCCGACTTGCTATGACGTTCTGGCGTGTTTGACGAAGTACGATCCCGGCGAGTATGAGGAATTTTGTTCTGAGTTTGGATATGAAACCGAAATTGAAAATCAGTTCGGTAGATTTACGCGGAACGAAACCGCTCACAAGATCTGGGAGGCGTGTTGCGACGAATGGGAAAAGGTAAGGCGTGTATTTGGTGAGGGTGAAATACTTGAAGAATTGCGTGAAATAAGCTAAACAAAATCACTTTGAAAATCGGTAATGAAATTACATTCCCGAAGTGTTTCTGCTTTCAAAACATAGTCTAAATACTGCAAAATTAAAATGAAAAATGAAAGGAGCGAGTCTTTTATCATGAGCTATGGTACTTATGGAGTCGAAATCGAAAAGCAAAACGGTTTTGTAATCGGAAATCATTTTGATAATCTCGACGACGCGATATGCGTGGCTGAGCGTGCTGTGTATGAGCATGGCTGCGTGTGGTCTTGTGTATATATGCCTAACGGCGATATTTATGTTGAGTATGAGATGTAAATCGAATACAGCGTTAGCTAATACGAAGTATAGCTTTAGCTAATACGAGATGTAAATCGAGTACAGCTTTAGTAATACGAGATGTAAATTATCTGAGATTTTGGTAAATCACCGAAGTCGTGGTATAAGATAGGGCTACCCTAAATCAGAAAGGAAATTAGTTATGAAAATTGAAAAGAAAGCGGAAGATTGTATAAATTTCGGTGAGGTTCGATGTGGAGATGTGTTTTGTGACGACAACGGTTGTTATTATATGAAACTAATAGATGGAGGTCGCTATGCCGCTGTTAATCTTGCTACTGGGGTATCGGAGGGGTTTAGCTACTATGAACTCGTGACCCCGATACCTAACGCAAAAATAGTAATTTAATATCAGAAAGGAAAATGGTTATGAATCATGACGAGGCGTATGCCGTTATTGCAATGCACACATTTGTAGCGTATAGGAAATATGAAGGCAATAGACAGATAGTTGTTTTCGCTACAAATATCGATGAGGCGGAGTACATAGCAAAAGAATTTTTCGGTATAAATTCTGTATCTGTTAAGCCAATAAGTTTAACAGCAAATCCGCAAGTATTTGAAATATAACGATAATTTAAAATCAGAAAGGAAATGAATCATGGAAATCGAAAATGATAATCAGATACCGTGCTCAGAGTGCATACACTATGCGTCTTGTACTTCTTGGTGTATGGCGGAGAAGGGGTGGGGTTTTGACCCCGGCGAAACGTACAGAGGATGCAGATATGTCATACCTCTGTCGGCGATAAAATTTACTGATCCGGCAGCCGAAGCCCGATTTATGGACGAACACTTAAAAGCAAGGGATTGGAAAGCACTTTGGTACAGACATAAAGACCCCGACGATGATGATTAAATCAGAAAGGGAATCAAAATGGAATTGAAATTCGCAATCACAACTGTAATTGAAATTGCCTTCGTCGTCGCGTTTCTGTATGCGCTGTGGCACGAGGGCAAAATTATGGCTTTCGAGGAACAGATAGAAGATGCTGTAGCTCGATGGCTTGCAAAGAAAATCATAAACAAAAGGAGGAGAGCTGCGGTTGACAGAAGCAGACAGAATGAAAAGGTTCGTTAAACACAAAATCAAAGTCCTAAAGGAATTGGGCGTGAGTTTGACGCCCGAAGATGAAAAGCGTTTGGCGACGGCTTCCAGTTATATCGCTGTAGATAATATGGCGAGAACAATGATTCAGAAATTAAATTAAAATTCAGGAGGAAAACGAAATGAGATTTCAGGTTGGAGATCGGGTAAGAGCTGTCCGAAATATATATGGTTTTGAGGTTGATTCGTTTACCGGAACAATAACTGTAATATCCGGAAACAGTATAGGGGTGGCTTTTGATTCTTATATACCAGGCGCACATAATCTTGATGGACGATGCGAAAATGGTTGTGGGTTATGGATGGATGAAAATAACCTTGAGCTTATTAGTAAATCGATGCCCGAACCGACGCTCAAGAAATGCAACGAGCGAGAAGCATTGACTTTTGCGACGCCGGAGCAGGTTATTGAAACTGTAAACAAAACGGAAATCGGATCGACTTTTACAATCAACGGACTTAGGGTGGTTGTGGTTGAACGGAACAATGGATTAGCGTGGTGCATTTCGGAGCCGATTCGGTGGAAAAACGAGTTATCCGATTCGTTTTTGGCACAGTATCATTCTATCATGGTGGACTATGATTGGTGCATGGAGGATTTTGGAAATGATAAGGAATACCCTTCACAAAGAGGAAAAGCGTTTCCGATATCTCTTGATGACTGGCGAAAGCATTGGGATAAGATGAGTGATTTCAAGATAGTGAATTCTATCATTAGCCCCGTTCGCCTTTCGACTGGATTTAAAAATGTGTCATTTGTTGTGCGAGATATTCATTCGCGTAGAGTTGACGCGGGTTTATTTAGCGGTAATCCTAATGCATGGGATGATACAACTTGTGTTAAGTTTGCTATCAAGGAGGGAATCTAAATGGAAAACAGTTTCAAGGTCGGCGATAGAGTTAGGTGTATAAGGAATCTTTATGGTTATTCGTTAGATGGAAGGCTCGGAACGGTCTGTGAAGTGATCGATGGGTATGCAGGCGTGTCCTTCGACGAAAAGCCCGCCTGTTTGCTTGCAGATGAGATTCTTTGGGGCTATACAGAAGCATTTGTTTATGCTAACTGCAAGAAAGCGTCAGAAAGAAAATACATAACAGAAATGTAATTTAAAAATCAGGAGGAATTTAAAATGTATTTTGAAAATGAAAATAAAAAGTTTATAGAAGAACATAATAGCTTTACGGCAGAGGTTGATTATTACACAGAGCAGGTTAAGAA
>CAVKLS010000163.1:0-4424 GCA_963657025.1 bacterium
AATAAGCAAGATAAGCGGTGCGGCAAGACTTCGCATTAAGGAGTGCGACAGACTCAAGGCAATCTGCGAGGAGTTTTCCTCCGTGGGCGGAAAGCTTGAGGAAAAAGCGGACGGACTCGTCATTCACGGCGTGGAAAAGTTGACAGGCGGTGAAATAAACGGCTATAATGACCACAGAATAGTTATGACGGGTGCTTGTCTTTCCGCTGTTGCAAAGGGCGACATTTTTGTAAGTCATCCGCTGAGCATAAATAAATCGTACCCGTATTTCTACAAGGATTTCAAGGGGCTTGGAGGTAAAGCAAGTGTCATCGACATGGGGTAACAAAATAAAGATTTCCGTTTTCGGAGGAAGTCACACCGAGGCAATCGGAGTAAATATCGAGGGACTTCCCGCAGGAGAGAAAATCGACATGGACGAGATACTTGTCCAGATGAAGCGCCGTGCACCGGGACAGGACAAAACGGCTACTCAGAGAAAAGAGGCGGACGAGCCGCACGTTCTCTCGGGACTTTTGGACGGTGTGTTGACGGGTGCGCCGCTTTGTGCTGTTATCTACAACACCAATCAGAGGTCTAAAGACTATTCCAATCTGAAAATAAGACCCAGACCCGGTCATTCTGACTACACAGCCTGGCTTCGATACAATGCCTCGAACGATATTCGCGGCGGCGGTCACTTTTCTGGTCGCTTGACTGCTCCGATTGTTTTTGCGGGTGCTCTTATCCGTCAGCTGCTTGAGAAAAGGGGAATAGTAATAGGTGCTCATGCCGCAAAAATCGGCGGAGTCAACGATACGCCTTTCAGTCTCACCGATGTGAGTGCAGACGAGCTTAATGCTCTTAACCGTGAGTATTTCTCCGTTATATCACAAGACGCCAAAGAGAAAATGTACGAGGCTGTCGAGAATGCAAGAATCAAAGAGGACAGCGTTGGCGGAATAATCGAATGTGCCGCAGTGGGTGTTCCCGCCGGACTCGGAGACCCGATGTTCGGCGGAGTGGAAAATCTGATTTCCGGCTGTGTTTTCGGTGTTCCCGCAGTGAAAGGAATTGAGTTTGGCGCAGGCTTTTCCGTCGCCGATATGCTCGGCAGTGAAAATAACGATGAGTTCTATTATGACGAAAACGGAAAAATCAAAACGAGAACAAATAACTGCGGCGGTATCCTCGGAGGAATTACCGACGGTATGCCGATAGTTTTCAGATGTGCGGTAAAGCCGACTCCGTCAATCGGACTTGAGCAGAATACCGTGAACCTTGAGACAGGCAAGAACGACAAGCTTATCATCACGGGAAGACACGACCCGTGCATCGTTCCGAGGGCAATTCCCGTTATCGAATCGGCTCTGGCAATCGCTCTCGGTGAGCTTTGTTTATAATGAGGTGGAGTATGGAAAACAAAAAGAGCTTCGGCGAGCTTTTAGCTCCCGTCCGTGAAGAAATCGATGCGATAGACAAACAACTTCTGCCGCTTTTTATAGCACGAATGAAGTGCTCAAAAAAGGTAGCCGACATCAAAATTGCCAATAACATCCCCGTACTCAATCCCGAGAGAGAAAAAATCATTCTCGACCGTGTGAGAGAAGAGGCAGGCGAGGAGTTCGGCTCAAGTGCGGCTGATTTGTATGCATCAATTATGAGCATTTCGAGAGAATATCAGCACAAATTCACGGACGAAACCACCGATAATGCATTCAGAAAGCTTGTTTCGGGAGCATGTGAAAATACAGATAACACCAAGAGAATCATTTGTCAGGGCGTCGAGGGCGCATATTCAAATAAGGCGGCTGTCGATTTCTTCGGAAAGGACGCCGATATCAATTTCTGTCCG
Source organism: bacterium (assembly GCA_963657025.1). GTDB lineage: Bacteria > Bacillota > Clostridia > Oscillospirales > Acutalibacteraceae > SIG603. The sequence continues at coordinate 1,835 of CAVKLS010000163.1, forward strand.
CAGTTTGCCGATGTGTTTGAGGCGCTTGAAAGCGGAAAAGCCGATTACGGCGTTGTACCTGTCGAAAATTCCGCAGTCGGTTCGGTTGCCGAGGTATATTCTCTTATTATGAAGTACCGATATTATATTGTCGGTGCGGTAAATGTTTCTGTCAAGCATTGCATAGCGGCTAAGGACGGAAGCGTGATTAGAACCGTTTATTCTCACCCACAGGCACTTTCACAGTGCAAGGGATACATCAGCGAACACGGCTATAAGGCGGTTCAGTTCTCCAATACTGCGGCTGCCGCAAAGTTTGTTGCCGAGAGCGACGATACATCAATAGCTGCCATTTGCTCCGAGATTGCGGCTGAAAAATACGGCTTAAAGATTATCGAGAACGGAATTCAGGACGCAAGCAAGAACAATACAAGATTTGCCGTGATTTCAAAGGATCCCGTAATTCCTTCGAATGCCGACAAAATCAGCATTATTTTGAATGTTCCTAATGTTCCCGGTTCGCTTTTCCAGGTGCTCGAGAGATTTGCACTGAAGGGACTTAACCTCACAAAAATCGAGTCAAGACCTATCAAAAATTCTGACTTCGACTATGAATTTTATCTTGATTTCAAGGGTAATATACGTGATGACGATGTTCTGAGACTTCTTTCGTCGCTCAGCGAAGAGCTCTCGTCGTTCACCTTCCTCGGTAACTACAGAGAAATTTGATTATAATATTTCATACATAAATCTATGGCACAAAACAATCCCTCTCCGATTGACTTTTACTTGACAACGGGGAGGGATTATTGCATACTAAAATCAGATTATTATTTTTATGAGGTGTATAAATTATGTTTTCAAAATTTTCGGAAATTGAATATAAACGCCCTGACTTCGCAGAGATAAAAGCAGAAATCAAGACTTATATCGAGAATTTTAAATCGGCAAAGGATTTCAGAGAGGCAAAGGCTCTTTTCGAAGACTATCAGAAGTCGACAGAGGAGCTTTCTACAATGTATGAGGTGGCGATGATAAGAAATACCGTCGATACCCGTGATGAATTCTATGAAGCAGAGGTTAATTTTTTCAACGAGAATATACCCGAGATTGAGCCGCTTGAGAAAGAAGCAGACGAGCTCATCCTGAATTCTCCCTATAAGGATAAATTCTCAAGTGCCTACGGAAGAATTTTCATCAAGAATATGGAAATCCGTCAGAAGCTCGTCAGTGCCGAGATTATCCCGGATAAGGTAGAGGAGGCAAGACTCTCTCAGGAATACTCTAAAATCACCGCACAGTGCAAGTGTGATTTTGACGGCGAGGAGTGCAATTTCTACGGTCTTTTGAAGCATCTGGAGTCAACTGACCGTGACGAAAGAATCCGTGCGTTTAAGGCTTGGGCTGATATGTATCAGGGAGTTTCAGAGAAGCTTGACGAGATTTATTCCAAGCTTACCAAGGTTCGTGATTCCATGGCGAAGAAGCTTGGTTTCAATAATTATATCGAGTATATCTATCTTGCAAACGGAAGATATGACTATACGGCAGAAGATGTCAAAAAATTCCGTGAGAATGTCAGAAAATATATCACGCCTGCGGTTGCAAAGCTGTTTGAGGAGCAGAGAAAGACTATCGGAGTCGATAAGCTTCATTACTATGACGAGCAGCTTACTTCTCCTACGGGCAACGCAAATCCCGAGGGAACGACAGCCGAGAAGGTCGCAAAGGCTAAGCAGATGTACAGCGAGATGAACGCACAGACGGGCGAGTTTTTCGACTTTATGTGTGAGCATGAGCTTTTTGACCTTGAGTCTAAGCCGGGAAAGCATATGGGAGGATACTGCACATTTTTACCTAAATATAAAGCACCTTTCATTTTCTCGAATTTCAACGGAACAAGCGCAGATGTCGACGTCTTGACTCATGAGGCAGGCCACGCATTCCAGGCTTATTCTTCGTGCAAGTATGTTCCGCTTTTGAGCATGACTTGGTCAACTGCAGAGATAAGCGAAATTCACTCGATGTCGATGGAATTCTTTACCTATCCGTGGATGGATAAGTTCTTTGCCGATCCCGATAAGTACCGCAAGGCACATTTGGCAGACGCGCTAAAGGTTATTCCGTACATGGTGAGCGTCGACGAGTTCCAGCACCGTGTGTTTGAGAAGCCCGATATGACGGCAGACGAGAGATATGCAGTTTGGAGCGAGATAGAGAAGAAATATATGCCGTGGAGAGATTATGACGGAAACGAATTTCTTGAAAAGGGCGGATTCTGGATGCAGAAGCAGCACATTTTCATGTATCCGTTCTACTATATCGAGTATGCACTAGCCCAGACATGTACATTCCAGTATTACGCAAGAATGAAGAAGAGCCGTGCGGAGGCATGGGCGGATTACTACCGTCTGTGCTGTGCGGGAGGAAGCAGAGGCTATTTGGAGCTGCTTGATATCGGAAATCTTAAGGTTCCGTTTGACGAGAAGGTAATCAAGAAGGTAACCGAGGTAGTAATGGCAGATTTAACCTGATAGCACTAATACGAACATAAATACAAAAGTTTTTGCTTCGCTTTTTACAAAAAGCGAACGGGTGTGGGCAGAGCCCA
>CAVKLS010000164.1:0-4404 GCA_963657025.1 bacterium
ATGTTCCTTATTATCGCAATGTTCATGGGACTTACGGGAATGTTCGGAAGAATTGGCATCATGGCTTATTACTTCATCTACATTCTTAAGAACCCTGCATTGATGGCAGGCTTCGCAACAGCTATGTCAGCCGGATTCCTCGTTGTCAATGTCTATGCTCCGTTCTTACTTAACCGCATAAGCAAAAAGTATGTCGGTGCTATCGGCTGTATCGCAATGGCTCTTTGCTGTGTATTCTTCTACTTCATCGGTGAATATCAGCTCACAGGTTTGGTTGTGCTTTCCGGCTTCTTATACGGCATCAGCAATCTTCTTTCCATCACCTGCTATACCTTGAGTGCAGAAATCATTGACGACAACTGGCTCAGAACAGGCAAGAGATCTGACGGTATCATCGTTTCGTGCATTTCCTTCTCAACTAAGATGGGTAATGCAGTAGGCGGCTCAATCGGTATCCTTGCACTCGGCGCAGTAGGTTATGTCGCAAACGCTACAGACTTAAGCGCACAGGTTCTCACAAGAATGGATATGGTTATCAATTTCGCTCCCGCAGCATTCTATGTCCTCGCTGCCATCTTCTTTGCTTGCATCGGTATGACAAATGCAAAGTCAAAGGAGAACGAGGAGAAGATTAAGGAGAGAATGGCTGAAGCAACACCGTCAGAAAACTGATTAATTTTATCAGATTCAAAAACTAATTCAAAAGAGGAAAAATGTAATGGGAAAAAAGGTACTTGGATTAAATTTTGGACGAATGAACGGAAACTGCAAGACGTTTTTGAAGGAAGCTATGAGAGCTGCCGAGGAACAGGGTGCAGAAATAGAGATTATCGATACCATTAATAAAGAGATCAAGCCCTGCATCGGCTGCGGTGCATGCTCCAGAATGCTCCAGAGCGGAAAGGGACAGATTCGCTGCATCCAGAAGGATGACTACGAGGCAATTTCCGACGCCGTTCTTGCGGCGGACGCAATCATCGTAGCGGCTCCCGTTTATGTTCTCGAGCCTGCAGGCAAGCTCAAAAACTTTATCGATCGTTTCGGTCCCGCTCACGACAAGGCATATATGCTCTTTGAGAACGAGCTTCGCAAGGATACGGGCGGAGACGAACTTAATCCCGACTGCCTCAAGCGTCATCTCGTCTCTTATATTTCCGTCGGCGGCGCAACAACTCAGAACTGGGTATCCTACGGACTTCCGGGAATGAACCTTTTCGGAATGAGCCTTAACATGAAAGTTGTTGACCAGCTTGACGCTTACGCAGCATATGTTCCCGATAACCGTCAGAGACTTCTCGAAAAGTCTGCGGAAATGGGCAAGCATATCGTTGAGGCACTCGACCAGAAAACAAGCGATATTGAGTGGACAAGCGACCCGGGCACATGCCCTGTTTGCCACTGCAACGAGATGACAATGTCCGGAACAACAAGAGTCGGTTGTCCAATCTGCGGAATCTACGGAAAGCTTGTAGTTGACGGTGACAATGTCAGAGTTGAGTTCTCCGAGGAGGAGCAAAGACGCAGCCGTCTGAAGTTCACAGGTGTACTCGAGCATCAGGTAGAGCAGGGAAGACGTGACAGATATCCGAGATTCGATGAGTATGTCAAGAAATTCCAGGCAATGCAGGATGAGATGTAATTTCTAAAATAAGTTGGCATTAAATATACACTGATAGAGAAGCATCAGTCCCATAAAAATCGGCTCTGATGCTTTTTTATTGGGTATGGTTAAGTTAATTTTGAATAGATGAGCAGACTTTTGCTCATTAATAATATGGAGGAAAAAATATGAAAGTTTTAGGTATTTCTTTCGGAAGAAAGAACCAGCGAAGCGACGTCATGGTCAAGGAAGCTTTGTTTGCGGCTAAAGCGGCGGGTGCGGATGTTCAGTTCATCAATACAGTAAACCTGAATATCGGACATTGTCGTGCTTGCGACTACTGCAGCAGAACCCGTGACAAGGGTGCGACTGAGATTCACTGCTGTCTCAAGGATGATTACCATATTCTTGAAGAGGCTTGCCTCGACGCAGACGGAATCATCATCGCAGCTCCCGTTTATGCGGTAGGAATTGTCGGACAGTTCAAGAACTTTGTCGACCGTTTCGGCCCGTCACACGACAGAGCTGCACTTATCGAGGAGAACAAGAAGCGTATCGCAGAGGGCAAGAGTGAGGACGAGCTTCTCGACCCAAGATATTTCAAGGACAGATATGTCGGATATATCTCTGTCGGCGGTGCTCAGACACACAACTGGGTTTCTCTCGGACTTCCCATGCTCGATCTTTTCAGCTTCTCGCTTGTTATGAAGTGTGTAGGTCATGTTGACGCATACGATCAGGGCAGAACAGGTCATCCGCTGTTTGATACTGCTCTCATGCAGAAGTGCTCAGACCTCGGAAAAGCAGTAGCCGAGTCTCTCGGAAAGCAGTATGACGAGGTTGACACATGGGTAGGCGAAGAGGGTGTATGCCCGGTTTGCCACAATCCGCTTCTTAGCATGAACGGAACAACTCACGTCGAGTGTCCGATTTGCGGTATCTGGGGAACATTGTCCGTTGACGGCGACAAGGTCAAGGTAGAATTCTCCGAGGAGGAGAAGAACAGAGCAAGAAATACTCCAATCGGTATTTACGAGCACTACAACGAGATTCAGAACATGATCACGGTTTGCGTGCCTAAGCTTGTCGCAAACAAGGACACACTTCCGAAGATGATGGAGAAGTACAAGAATTTCGATAAAGAAATCGAATCTATGTAAAATTTTTTTAATTTGAAGCCAAGGGGACAGCCCGCCCCCAAGCGGGTGCCTTTGTGCTACTCAAATTTAAGAAAAATAAGGTGTTGTCACTCTATGTGACGGATGGAGAAATTAAAATGAGTGAAAAAATCAGTCAATACGGTACAAAGCCGCTCACAGCGAAAAACTACTTCGTGTACGGCCTCGGTAACTTTGCATCTCAGCTTTCCTGGACTATGGTAAGTACATACCTCTCCCTTTTCTATACGGATGTTTTCGGTCTGGGAACAGGTGCTGTTGCACTTCTTATGTTAATCGCAAAGGTATGGGACGGAATTAACGACCCGATGATGGGAACGCTCATGGAGCGTACTCACACAAAGTGGGGACGTTTCAGACCTTATATCTTTGTCGGTGCAATATTCCTCGTTATCTTCACAATCCTCACTTTTACGGTGCCGGGATTCTCAAGCAAGGGCAAGCTCGTTTATGCTTATATCACCTATATCGGCTTAGGTATGGCATACACTATGACAAACGTTCCGTATCTTGCATTGCCTGTTGTTATGACACGTGACCCCAAGGAAATCAACAGACTCAACGCTGCTCAGATGATGGGTATGACAGTAGGTCAGATTCTCCTCAACCTCTTCGTTCTCAAGCTCGTCGTTTGGTTCGGCAAGGGCGACCAGGCTGCTGGCTATCACACAACAGCTATTCTCTTCGCATTCATGGCACTTCCGATGTTCTGGGCAGTTGCAATTATGTCCAAGGAGAACATCACCGTCAAGAAGGAAGACCAGGGCAAGATTTCCGACGGCCTCAAGATGATTTTCAAGAACAAGAACCTTCTGTGCACAATGCTCTATGCATTCTTTAACATGTTCGGTATGCTCGGCAGAATTTCCGTTGCTGTTTACTTCTACATGTACTGCGTACAGAACTTTACATTCATTACAATTTTCATGATGATGCAGATGATAGTCGGTACAATTATCATGCCGATTACTCCTAAGATTATCGAGAAGATAGGCAACAGAAAGACAGCTATTCTTTCCATGCTCATTCAGGGCGTATCCTTGATAGTATTGTTTGTAGGTCCTTATGAGAACATTGTATTTGACTTTGTCATTTTAATCATCTACGGCTTAGGCTACATTGCAGGTCCTTGCGGCTCTTGCATGATGGTCGACGCTATCGATGACTTTGACGACAAGTACGGTGTGCGCAATGACGGTATGGCATTCTCACTTCAGGGCACAGCAACAAAGATTGCAACAGCTATCGCAAACTCACTGTTCCTTGTTGTTATGGGTGCATTCGGTTATGCAGGCGGAGTAGAAATGACGCCGCACATCCAGACCGGTATCAACGTTGCAGCAAACCTCCTTCCTGGAATTGTTTTCTTTGTAGGAATCATTCCGCTTTTGATTTATGACCTTGACAAGCCCGGTCATATGGAAGGTGTAAGAAAGAGACTTGCTGAGCGCAACGCAAAAAAGGAAGCTTCTAAGGATTAATCTTACTTATACGAAAATGTCCCTTTCCTTAATGGTGAGGGACATTTTCTTGTTATGTCATTAATTCTATCACTTTTTGTAAACTATCTTATTACGGTAAACACTTCGTAAGGCGTCACGCCGAGCTGAAATTGAGAAAGGGCGG
>CAVKLS010000165.1:0-4403 GCA_963657025.1 bacterium
CTGTGTTTCCATCGGCTATCTTTCCTCGTCTGTCTGATGCGCCTGCGAGGTAGAGCATTGCTTCGGCAAGACTGGTCTTGCCGGATCCGCTGTGTCCTGAAATAGCCAGATTAATAATGTTTTTTGCCTGATACTGATTCATATGAATCGCTCCTTCCGATGGACCGTCTCTCCTTAATATCAATGCGGTCCGTCACCTTATATTCTAAACAACGAAAAATCCAATGCTTTTTCTTATTTAGCAATATAAGTATACGATAATTGTGGAACAATTTCAATAGAATAATCAAATTTTTACAGAAATTATTTCTGTTCTTTGCTTTTTTTGTGAAAAATGCAAACTGTATTTATTTTAACAATGTTTTTCGCCTATGCTTGACAAGCTCACTTTTGCACTACATTCGTATCGAGCATAAGAGTAATGGGGCCGTTGTTGAATACGTCAACGTCCATATGTGCGCCGAATTCTCCCGTCTCGACTTTCTTTGCACATCCCGACGCTTTGATCAAACCGACGAAATAATCATAAAGCTCCTTTGCCGCCTCTCCCTTTGCGGCATTGATGAACGATGGTCGGTTTCCTTTGCGGCAATCTGCCGACAGCGTAAAATTGGAAACTATCATAATATCTCCGCCGATATCGTTCAGCGAAAGATTAAGCTTATCGTCTGCATCGGAAAAAATTCTGAGACCTGAAATTTTCTTTGCGAGATAATCTGCCTGTTCTTTTTGGTCGCCATCCATAACTCCGAGAAAAACAACCAAGCCCTCGCCTGTCTCCCTCTCAATCTCATGGTCTATTGTGATGTGCGCCTTATGCACACGCTGAACTACCGCTCTCATATTAATTCTTCCTTTCGGTTATATTCAATATATTTGCACCGACAGTTTAGCACACCTTGCTTATCTTTTGCAATCTTTGCTTTTACTGCACAAAAAGCGTAATTAATCTCAATTCATTTACAAGAAAAGAAACTTGTGATAAAATTAAGCTTGATACAGACTAATGACACCTAATCAAAAATAAGCATTTTTCAAGGAGAAAGTTAAATGCCATCAGGAAATACAGCCTTATGCGTAAACTGCATGAAACCGATTGACCTCACTATCGGAAAGGGCGAGATTTGCCCGCATTGCGGTTACAACAACAGAACGCCTCAGATTGAGGGCGCACTTCCGTATCGAAGTGCCCTCAAGCAAAGATATATCATCGGCAGAGTACGGGCAAAAAACTCCGAGGGATTCACCTACACCGCACTCGACACGGGCTCGGGCAAAAGAGTAGATATCAGAGAGTTTGCCCCAACACAGATATGCACACGCAACAACAAGAGAATATACCCCTATGACGGCTATGCCGACCTTTACAGCGAGCTTCGACAGGAGTTTTCAGAGGTAGCAAGAGGTCTTGCAAAAATCCGCACCTCGAATGCCGTTTTCAGAATGATAGACGCTTTTCAGGACAACAACACCTCGTATCTCGTATTCGAGCATCATCCGAGCGAGACACTGAGATCTTACATAAAGCGTAACGGCCCACTTTCATGGAATCAGGCAAAGGAGCTCTTTGTCCCCATGATGGGTTCGCTCTCCGCCATGCACAGATCGGGACTTATGCACCTTGGCATATCGCCCGACACCCTTCGAGTCTGCGCAGACGGCAAAATGCGTCTTTCCGACTTCTGCATTCCCACCGTCAGACAGACAGGCACCGACCTTGCCCCCGATCTCGTTTCGGGCTGTGCGGCATACGAACAGTATTCAACGCTTTTTGACTGTGCGGAAACAACCGATGTCTACGGATTTGCGGCAAGTCTTTTGTTTGCACTGTCGGGCTCTCTTCCCAAAAGTGCAATTGAGCGTAACAAAGACCCCAAGCTTCTCATTGCCAAGGAGGTACTGCATTCTCTCCCGGAGAATGTAGTCAAGGCTCTTGCGGGAGCACTACAGGTGAAACAAGAGAACAGAACAGGCTCTTTCGAGCGTTTCAGAGTTGAGCTCACGGAAAGCTCCAGACAGTTGAGCAACATGAGCGAAACCAGTGCGATTAGAGACCTTCCGGGCTCATATGACTACACTCCGCAAAGAAGACGCGGCTTGCCGACTAAGTTCTTCCTCATCTTCTCGTTCGTCCTTTCGGCGGCTATATTTGCCCTTGCAGGCTACTGGCTTATCAACGACTATGACATAGCCTCCAAGATAACGGGATATATCGACAAAATCGAAACCGAGACCGAGAACAACACCGTTGAAACCGTAACCGTTCCCGATATGGTAGGCGACAGCTACACCGACTGGCTCACTCAGCTTAAGGACTCAACCGTATATCAGTTCACGCTCAATGTGACAAGCGAGGAATTCAGCGATGAATATGCCGAGGGAATCATCATGCATCAAACTCCCGCAGGCGAGGGAAGAGTGGAAAAGAACGGCACGGTAGATATTGTAGTCAGCAAAGGCTCTACCATGAGAACCTTGCCAGACATTCGAGGAATCAAATTCAGCGAAGCACTCACAACTCTTGAAGACATGGGCTTCGTGGTCGAGAAAACCGAGACCTATTCAAGCAGTGTAAATTCAGGAGTCTGCATTTGCTACGGCGGCGACTTCAACACGGGAGATACTCTCGAGTATGGCTCAACCGTTGAGGTGCTTGTAAGCATCGGCAGAGATCCGTCACTGCCAACACCGTCGCCGACACCTGACAGCTACGAAAACTCATCTTCTTCCGCTACAAATTAATTCAGCTTTTTCACTGAATTTTCACGTCAAAATTTGAACATATAAACAAACAAAAAGTCATTCTTCACAAACGAAAAATGACTTTTTTGTTAATATTCAATTATTCAATCAGAGTATCTGATCAATCTCAATTCTCTCCTTGTTCGGCCCCTCGATGATGAAAAATCTGATTCCCCTCGACCAGAACGGCAATGCCTCGATTTCGTTACTTACAATCTTATATCCCTTTTCGAGGGCAAGCTTGTATGCACCGTCTATATCATTGCAGTTAATCGCAATATGATTGACCGCTCCCGCACTTTTTGCGGTGTTCTCCTCATCGTAGCACTCAAGGGTCAGGTTGCCGAATCTCAAAAAGCACACATGGTTCGGCTTGTCTCCGAACTCTGCCGAATGTACATTCTCGAAACCCAGCTCCTCATAAAATTTTACGGTACCGCAAAGATCCTCTGTCGGTATTCCGATGTGCTGAATTCCGTCACAAAAATCACACAGCTTACTCATAATTTTCCTCCGCAATAAGTTTTGTTTATCTAAGCTTCAAGCCGTCCGAAAACGCTTTTCCGACAACCTCGCCAAGCTTTACATAGGTGTTATTCACAGGGTCAAAGCAAATCGGCTTAAGCTTTTTCGGATCTATCTTTCCGTCGGTCAAAACACTTTCGTCAGCGGTTACATTCACTATTTCGCCGACCAAAATACCGTTCTCGAAGCTTCTCAATTTGCACTCAAGTGCCATGGGAAGCTCGTCAATCAAAGGAGCGTTCACCTTTTCGCTTTTGGTAGCGTGAAATCCTGCTTTCTCGAATTTGTTCGGTACCTTTCTTGCCGACTCCACTCCGACATAGTCGCACGCAGTGACAAAATCCTCGGTAGCCATACTTACGGTAAAAGCACCTGTTTTTTCGATGTTGTCCGTTGTCTTGTGACTAGACATACTTATGGAAATCTCGTCAAAATCCGTGACAACGCCCCATGCGGCATTCATAGCGTCGGGCACGCCGTTCTCGTCATATGTAGCGACAATAAGCACTGGCATAGGGTACATATAGGGCTTTGAACCAAAATCAATTCTGCTCATAACAGCATTCCTTTCTCTATAGCTTTGTTAAGCTTATTTAAACACACATTAAGTAAAAAGTAAATCAATATTTGCGGTTTGAATTTGCAAGCAAAAGATTTTAACCGCATAGCAAAAATAAAGGAGGAGAAAATGAACACGAAAAACGCATCAAACAATCCCGTAGACAATATGCCCGATTGGTACATCGACGAGGTCATAGAAACTTTAAAGGAAATGAAAAGAGAATACTCCGAAGGTCTTTTGGTTTACGATGACGCAACTGACAGTGACGATAACTATTCAGACACCGACAAAGCTTGAATATATCAATCAAAGTCATACAGACAAAGTTTTCGACGAATCAGAAAGAAATGTTAAAAACTGGCGTCCTGAAACGGCTTCATAATGATGAAGCCACTGGAAAGTACCTTAACTAAATGACATTGATAATATTCCTATGACATAAAAACTCTCCGAGTAGGATTGCACTGCAGCGGAGAATCCTGCAAGCCTGATTCTTTCTTGAGAAAAAAAGAATTTATAGTCTGTGACAGAAAAGATAAAAATAGTGTCACACTTTCCGCACAGACTTTTTTTT
>CAVKLS010000166.1:0-2356 GCA_963657025.1 bacterium
GATAACGATTGTGTCTACAAAAACCTCGAAAATTCCGAAAAATCCTTGTTTAACGGGCTTCTTTGTGTCTGCGCATGCATGAGCGATTGAACCTGTTCCGAGTCCTGCCTCGTTAGAGAAAATACCACGGGACACACCCTTTTTCATACTGATAAAGAACGAACCGACCGCACCGCCCGTAACAGATGACGGAGTGAAAGCACCTTTAATTATTGAACCGAAAACCGAAGGAATATTCTTGTAATTGACAATAACCACGCCAAAAGCCAGAATGATATACAGAACCGCCATAAAAGGCACAAGCTTCTCCGTAACATTGCCTATTCTCTTAATTCCTCCGAGAAGAATAAGTCCGATAAGAACAGCAAGAACTATACCGATAATCAAATTGAGAGTTGAAGTATTGCCTTCCTCGATTACCCCGAAATTATAAAGAGCGGAATCAATAGCCGTTGTAATTGTGTTAACCTGTGTTGCGTTACCTGTTCCGAAAACGGTAAGCACGCCGAATGCAGAAAACAGGTAAGCAAGCCAGCGCCAGTGCTTTTTCAAACCGTTTTTAATGTAATACATCGGGCCGCCTACATAATCGCCTTCATCGTTTTTCTCACGGAAATGAACTGCAAGCGTAACCTCGCTGAACTTTGTGCACATTCCGAGAAGTGCGGAAATCCACATCCAGAAGACAGCTCCGGGACCGCCGATTGCAATGGCGCCCGCAACACCTGCGATATTTCCCGTTCCTACAGTGGCGGCAAGTGCCGTACAAACTGCCTGAAAAGGAGTGAGTGCGCCGTCAGAAGCGTCCTTCTTCTTCATCATGCGGCCTAAAGTGACCTTCATGGCATACGGAAATTTTCTGATTTGAATGAATCCCGTTCTAATACTCAAGAGTAATCCTACGCCGATTATGCAAATCATTGCAGGCACGCCCCAAATGAAATTGTTTACGGCATTATTAACCGTTTCGATTGTTCCTAACATCTTTCTTACCTTTCTTACATGTTTTTAAAGCTAAATCAATCCACTGCTTTAGCGTGATACCAAAGATACACTAACCTCGATATGATAACATAATATATCGCTAAAATGCAACGAAAAAAGGCAGAATTCAGAAAAAACCGAGCAAATTTTCCGTATATCATTCCTCAAAACCAATCAGGAACAAAGCACAAACAAAATCTTTTTTCAAAAATCACTTGACAAATGTTACCGAGATTGATATAATAACAAAGCTGTATGAATTCAGCAATCAAATTTCATATGATTCATTAGCTCAGTTGGCAGAGCACTTGACTTTTAATCAAGGTGTCCCGGGTTCGAATCCCGGATGGATCACCAAAGCTTCCGAGTTTAATTCGGAAGCTTTTCTTTTTGCTCAAACACCAAAAATCCCGAGCGGTAATAACTACCACTCGGGATTTACTGTAACTCTATAGGGCGAAGAAATTATTTTATTTGTTCTCGTTCCTTGTTCGTTATTTTTGGCTCTTATACATTGAATTCAGTCTTGTGCTATGTATTTTTTATTTGCACCTCTGCCAACAGTTACAATCAGTTTTTCATCGCACATTTGCTTTGCAACCGTGTATGCTCTTGTTCTTTTAACACCGAGCAATTCCATAATTTCAGCTTCTGTTATCTGTCCGTTTTTAGAAATCAAATCGAGAATTTGTCGCTTTTGCGGCGTTAAATAGGTCTTTGTTTCCAAAGGCTCAGCCACATTCATATTCGGTAGAATCATCTTGAATGTGTTATGTGTTACCTCAATGCAAGGTTGGAGGGAACAATTTTCATACAATTTGTAAATTCTTCGTATTCCGGTTCCGTAAGCTTCAATAAGCTTTAAACGATGGAATACTTCAGCGAGATTTTTGTTTCTGGGCTGAGAAATACCGCTGCAAATATCCTCTGCTGTTAAACCTGGAAGGAGTCCGCCGATAGACACAAATTCCATTTGCTTGTCGTTAATGTTGATAATTATACTTCCGCTGTAACTGTAATCGCGGTGAACAACCGAATTGAGCATTGCTTCACGCAAAGCAGCTTCAGGATAATCAGATTTGTCTATGCGTTCAAGACCTTTGAAAACAGACGTTGTGCGGTTGCTGAGCATAATATATTGAAACGCTTCATCGATTTGCTTAAATACAGAGCCTTTAAATTCTCTGTTATCCTTAAAAGTTGTGTTATCATCATCGCCGAACACAGCAACTTTGATTGAATGCTGACATTGATCTGACATAAGCAGTGCCAAATTGGTAAACAAACCGTCGTTTTTGTTAATCATTCCGAGTGCCAAAAATTTTTCTTCAGAAAAATCAACACCGTAAGTCTCAAATGCAGCAGCCGCAGA
>CAVKLS010000166.1:2366-4378 GCA_963657025.1 bacterium
GGCACGCATTGATTCAAAATCATCACCGTCGCTGTCCTTGATCATTTTACGGATTTGTTCGCTTGACGCCTGAACGCTGGAAGTACCTTGCCTTACATAAACACCATTCGGCTTTAATCCTTTTGAACGTAGATAGTATGGTTTATTCGTACCTTCGTTTATTGTAACGCGAACGACTTTGTTTTCTTGAATAGTATATTTCACAAACATTGTAACATCAGGAAGAATAGCATCACGAATTCCATTTGTAATTCGTGTATATTCATCATCAACATTGTTCAAACCGACAGCATTTCCGTCATTATCAATACCGATATACAATACGCCGCCATCCGTGTTTGCAAATGCAATAACCTCTTTATATATTTCTTCAGTAAATCCTGATTTAAATTCAATATTTTCTGTTTCAAAACTCATATCGTTTATCCTCCATATATAGCTTGCTTCAACTACCATAATTATACTCAATTTTCGATTTTTTTCAATGAACAAAGTGAAAATTCAGCGAATATTCGCTTTGTCACAACGAATAAATCACAAAACGATATAACTTAAATAGTTAAATGCTTCAGAAAGTATATATCCTATTAGGAGACTATTAATATTAAATGAGTTCATCATCCCCAACCTCAACACCCAAAACACTGTAAATATAGCTGAACGCTAAGTTATAAACCACCCTAGGCGAGATTTCGTCGGCGTCGATGTACCCGAGGTGAATTTTCGCCGCAGTCGATACGGTAAAATCAACAATTCCTACTACTGCCGAACCGACATTAAAGCTGTTTTCATGTCCCAGCTTTTTCATTTCTCGCTGCATAAACACGCTGAACAGCTCATAATTCTCAGTCCGCTTTTCCTGTATCTCTTTAGAATAATATCCCGACGCCTCGAAACGATAGCAAAATATAATCTTTTCCGCGTTGTCCATACAGTGCTTCCACAAACCGCACCAAAGAAACCACAGACTTTTCTCGACTTTCTCGTCCCCTGCCGTATCATCGCTCGTTTTTCCAAGCTTTTTTAGCTGCGACACAAGCAGTCCGACTATTTCACTGTCCGCCCTAAAGAAAGCTTCTGCCGCAAGCTCACCCAAGTCGCTGTAGCACTGATAGATGTACGGATCGCTGAGTCCGCATCCGCTCGATATTTTTCTTGTGGTCATGCTCTCGATTCCGCTTGTTGCCACAAGGTGATAAGCCGACAGATTCAGCTTAGCCTTTATTTCGTCTTTTGTATATTTACCCGCCATTTCAAAGCCTCGCAAGTGTTTATTTTTGTGAGACTTTTTTCATTTTCTTTAGCATTTCATTTAAACGTTTTAACAAATCGTTTATGATAACTTAGTTAAAATAACAATTTCGCAGAATTAGTCCGTCTGAGAAAGCTTTTTGTCTCACAAATTGCTTAAATCATATCATTTCAACGATAAAATAGCAAGAAATAACTATGTTTGAATGGCTTCCGCTGTCTTAAAATAAAACAAATTCTAATAAAAGAAGCAAGAATTTTATCTAAGTTCAGTCGAAGAAAATTCTCCGCAGTCAATCAAGCAGTCGGACACTTGGTATACACTAATTTCAAATTCAGATTTGGAGGTATACGCAATGGCTAAGGGAGAAAATATTTTTAAACGTAAGGACGGACGCTGGGAGGCTCGCTATATAAAGGGACGCTCGGTTCAGGGAAAAATTATATATGGGTTTGTTTACGGAAAAACCTATAAAGAGGCAAAAGAAAAGCAGTTGAAGCGCAGAAAACAGATGAACTCTTTAACTCAGAACAACACGGAAACCGATGGCAAAAGTCTTGCATTTTACATTGATTCGTGGCTTCTCGCAAAGCGGAGTGAGGTGAAGGAGTCGACATATGTAAAATATTTGGGAGAAATCGAAAATCATATAAAGCCGTATTTTGGAAAGACAGCGGCAAGCAATGTAGATAATGAATTAGCAGAGCTCTTCAAAAATCATCTTTTGTATGAAAAGGGACTTTCTGCAAATACCGTACAT
>CAVKLS010000167.1:0-4355 GCA_963657025.1 bacterium
ACGCAGCACAGAGACCTTCCGCTCAGTATCACGACAAGAAGGCTGAGGGCACAAACCAGTGGGAGGTCAAGGTTGACATCGCACTTCCTTGCGCAACTCAGAACGAGCTCAACCTCGATGACGCTAAGAAGCTTATCGCTAACGGCGTAATCGCTGTTGCAGAAGGCGCTAACATGCCTACAACACCTGACGCTACAATCGCACTTCAGGAGGCAGGCGTTCTCTTTGCTCCGGGCAAGGCTTCCAACGCAGGCGGCGTTGCTACATCAGCACTCGAGATGAGCCAGAACAGCCAGAGACTTTCCTGGACATTCGAAGAGGTTGACGCTAAGCTCAAGACAATCATGGAGAACATCTTTGCTAACGCAGACGCAGCAGCAGAGAAGTACGGTCATCCGAAGAACTATGTTGTCGGCGCTAACATCGCAGGCTTCGTAAAGGTTGCAGACGCTATGCTCGCTCAGGGTGTGGTCTGATAAACACTGACCAATTTAATAAAATCAGGGAGAATCCGACGGATTCTCCCTTTTTTCGTCTCAAAAGAAAAAGACAAAGGCTCGGTTTAGCCGAGTCTTTGTCTTTTTGTAAGGTTGGTGTACCTGTGAATGTATTTACCTTGTAGATAAAGTTGATTTTTCTTTAGTTCGAACAAAACCGTCCACTGTAAAAATCACCGCAAACGGTTTCATTCGCCCTAAAAGAAAGTATATATGTGTGCTTTTAGCTTGTTGTTTGAGTTGTCTGATTAGTATTTTGATTACTTCTCGTAGAGGAACTCCTCAGGAAGGTTTACATTGAAGTCCTTTGCAAGCTGTCTGAAGTTATCAGGAGAAATTGTCTGACGCTTTGTGCCTGTCATGGAGAGCATCTTAACGAGAATCTCTGCCGACTTCTCTGCTGTGTGCATAAGACCGAATGTGAGGTCAAAGTCAAAGCCTGCTGCAAACATGCCGTGATGTGCCCAAATAGCGAGGTCATACTTCTTCATAAGATCGCTTGTTGCAACAGCGATTTCTCTGCCGCCTGGAACCATCCACGGAACTACGCCGATACCTGCCGGGAAAACAACAGGGCACTCTGTAGCCATCTCCCAAAGCTCTCTTGTGAAGACCTTGTCCTCGAGAGGAAGGACGAATGTGAGAGCAATGATGTTTGTTGTGTGTGCGTGGTAAACTACACGGTATCTCTCGTCCTGAAGCTTCTTAACCTCAAGGTTCATGAGGTGAGAAGGAAGCTCACTTGTCGGTCTGCCGCCGTTTACAAGGCCCCAAACGATTCTGTAGTTCTCGCCCTTATCGTCAAGCTCGATCATGCAGATAGAATCCTCAGGCTTGATGATAACGTTTCTGAAGTACTTTCCTGAGCCTGTTACGAGGAAATACTCGTTAGCAAGGTTCGGAACGCTTGTTCCGATCGGCTGCCAAGCCTTCGGCTCGAAGTTCTCCTTAACGGACTCAACCTCCTCAGCCTTTACACGATAGGAAAGGTTTCCGCCATTTCTCTCGTGCCAGCCCTGCTGCCAGCCGTCGTCTGCCATTCTGATAAAGCCCTTAACAAATTCTGCATCTAAAAATTTCATATTATCCTCCGCTTATATTTAAGCCAAAAAGTTATTTTATACTGTCTGATATATTTGAAATGATTTATCTTGTAACAATCTCGCAAGGAATGTTCATAATCTTTGCGACCTTGAGAATAGTGTCGATGTGTCTGCCGGAAGCCGCTGCCATGTGGTGAGTCGGGCCCGCCTCGCTCCAACGGTTAACAAACTCTCTTGCACCGCAGGTGAATCTTGTTCTCATGTTTGTATCGCCGAAAGAAAGAATCTTTCCTTCCTCGTTTACGCCCTCGGCTACAACAAACTTGAAGTTTCCGTCCTTATCCTGAGTGATGGCAAGATATGTGACCGGGCCTAAGTGCGGATAGAACTGAGTGAGGTATCCGCCGCCTGTCTTGCCGTGGAAAACCTTGACAATTTTCATTGTCGGCTTCTTTGATGAAATGTCTGCGTCGCCTGAGCCGCTGTGGCCGATGATGCAGATATCGTCGTTGAAGTCAATCGAGTACATCTCGGAGAGCTGACCCATACCGCTGATTGTCTTGAGAATAGACATTGCCATAGCAACCTTCATATCACCCTCAACAGCGCAAGCTGTGCCCTGCTTGATGAGCATGGAGAATGCGGGAATAAGCATGGAGTCGAGTGTGCCCGCCTTGCCCTGAGCAAATCCGTCATAGTGAGAAGCAATAAGACCTAGGTTCTCTTCTTTGACCCACTTCTCGAATGCAACAACATACTTAGCCATCTCCCAGACCTCTTCTATGGAGCCGCCGCCCTCAATATCGAAGGTATCGAGAATATCCTGAGCCTTCTCACGGATAGCGTCCTCGTCTGTGATGTTGTCGGCAATTGCCCACATCTTCTCCCAGTCGAACTGCTTTGTGTAGAGGAACATTCTGTGGTAGAGGTTTGTCTCGTCGATGTAAAGATCCATCATACCGGGGTACGGTCTGCCGATCTGAGCAATGTTTGTGTCACGGAAACGGCGTCTTACCTGAGCCGCCTTGCACCAATCCTCGATTTCAGCCTGAACCTCAGGATCTCCGCCCTCAACAACACCTGTGATAACGGCATGTCTCTTGCCTGCACGCTCGAGATCGGCTACCATCTCGCCGACTGCACCGCAAGCATAGCCCTCGCCGAGCCATGAAGCAATGTCGGTGTGGTCATAGTCAAGAGCCTTTAATTTCTGAACATTAACGAGAACAACGGGAACATCGAGATCTCTTACTGCCGGAAGCATATTGTAGCTTGTAGCATAGGTGAGAAGCTGTAAAAATACGATATCAACGTCTGCCGCACGGAACTTGTCGCCTGCTGCCATTGCCTGCTCCTTTGTTGTGACCATTCCGCCGTCGATAAGCTCGACTGTCTCCGGAATTGTCTTTTTGAAAGCCTCGTACTGGCTCTCAAACTCGGGAACGAGTGACGGGAACTGTGGGAGATATGCTCCCAGAGCGATTGAGAAAACGCCTGCTCTTGCCTTTGTTTCAACTAATGGTTTTGTCATATTATCCTCCTTATATATATCAAAATTCTTTACATTCGAAAGATTTAAGAATAATTTTTCTTGCTGTCTTTAAATCGTCAATCTCGCCCGAAGCCATCATCTGAACAGCCACGTTGCCGATTGCCGTTGCCTCTGTCGGGCCTGTGACAACTCTTTTTCCGCTTGCCTTTGCAGTCAAACGGTTGAGATAATCTGCACTCGAGCCGCCACCGACAATATGAATTGCATCGTACTTAATGCCCGTCATCTCTTCAAGCTCTGTCGCCGTGTCTGCATAGCACTTTGCAAGACTGTTATAAATAACCGCAGCCGTCTCGAAGATACCCTCGGGAATCTGCTGGTTTGTTTCCTCGCAAGCCTTTCTGATTTCCTCGCTCATAGATGTCGGAGCAAGGAATCTGTCGTCATTGGCAGGAACGATTGACTTTATGCTTTCCTTTGATGCACCCTCGCAAATCTCACCGAAAGGCATATGCGGCGCAAGCTCGCTTCTTGCCGAGTTTATCATCCACATACCCATGATATTCTTGAGATAGCGGAAACGATAATCAATACCGCCCTCATTTGTGAGGTTTCTCTTCATGCTCTCCTCTGAGCAGTTTGCCTCAAAAAGCTCCGTGCCCATAAGCGACCATGTTCCCGAGCTGATGTAAAGAACATTGTCTCCCTCTGCAGGAACAGCTACAACAGCCGAGCCCGTGTCGTGAGTAGCCGGAAGAATGACATCGCAATCAAATCCGACCTCATCGATAATTTCCTTTTTGAGAGAACCGACTTTTGTCTTCGGAAGAGCAATTTTAGTGAAAAGCTTTCTCGAATAGCCGAGCATATCGATAAGCTCGAAGTCCCAGTCCTTTGTAATCGGGCTTACAAGCTGAGTTGTCGATGCGTTTGTGTACTCCGTGAGCTTTTCTCCCGTAAGAAGAAAATTCAGATAATCGGGAATCAAAAGCATGGTGTCCGCTTTTTCAAGGTCTTCTGGGGTCTGTGTTTTCACAGCCATAAGCTGATAAATCGTGTTGAACTTCTGCTTCTGAATGCCCGTGCGTGCGTAGAGCTCTTTCTCGGGAATATACTCATAAACAAGCTTGTCTGCGCTGTCCGTTCTTGAGTCACGGTAACCAACCGTATCACCGACTACATTTCCGTCCCTGTCGATGAGGGCAAAATCAACCGCCCAGGTGTCGATTCCGATGCTCTCGGGAGTAATTCCCATTTCCTTGCACTTTTTCATACCCGTGATAATCTCGGAGAAAAGTGCCTTGGTGTCCCAGCATTTGTGAC
>CAVKLS010000168.1:0-4346 GCA_963657025.1 bacterium
TGTTATAATCTAAGGTAAAAGATTGACCTCAACATAATATTAATGGGGGAAGATCTTTTTGATTAGTTGTGTATCAGGTTAAAAACCAAAGAACAGAAAGGAATTTGTTATGTACGTTTATAAGACAAAGGGCGTTTGCTCTAAAGAAATTCATGTTGAGCTTGACGGAGATGTCATTAAGGATTGTAAGATTGTCGGCGGATGCCACGGTAACACTCAGGGCGTTTGCGCTCTCGCAAAGGGTATGACTGTTGACGAGTATGTTAAGAGATGCAAGGGTATCAAGTGCGGATTCAAGCCGACATCTTGCCCGGATCAGCTTGCTATTGCTCTCGAAGAGGCAAGAGCAGCTCAGAACTGATTGAAATCAATTGATAATTGAAATGAGAATGTCCCTCGCTTTTAGACGGGGGACATTTTTGTTTGACACGAAAAATTCCCTCACTTCAAAAATGTGAGGGAATTTTGTGCGCATAATCAAGTGGTTTTATTCAGACAACATATAGCTCAAGGTCATCAAGCTGTCGTTGAGGTGAACATTTTCGATAATAACATCGTCATATTTAAGAGAGAGGTCGCAGTGGGTGAAATTCCAGAATGCTTTGATGCCTAACTCGCAGAGGTGGTCACAGGTTTCTTCAACAGAAACATTCGGAATACAGATTATAGCCATTGTCGGTTTGTTCTCTGCGCAGAACTCAGGCAGATCCTTGACATCCGAAACGGTGTAGCCTCTTACTTCAGAACCGATAACCTTAGGTGAGATATCAAAGACGCCGCACAAATCAAAGCCCATGTGCTTATAGTTGATAGAGAGCAACGCTCTTCCGAGGTTACCTGCACCTATAAGAATACACTTTCTTTGATTCTGAACACCTAAAATATTGCCTATGGTTTCCTTTAGGTTAGAAACTGCATAGCCGTAGCCCTGCTGACCGAAACCGCCGAAGCAGTTGAAGTCCTGGCGAATCTGTGAAGCTGTGAAGCCCATTTTTTCTGAAAGTTCTTTTGAAGAGATTCTGACAATTCCCTTCTTTTCAAGCTCGCTGAGATATCTGTAATATCTTGGCAACCTTCTTATAACTGACATAGAAATGTTATTCTTAGCAATCATTTCTTTAACTCCTGAGATAATAATTAAGCCTGTAAAGACTTCAAGGTCTCACCGATTGCTACAAGGAATCCTTCGGTGTCAACCTTTTTCTTGTTTGGAAGATTTGACATGGCATACAAGTCGCCTGTCATCGTGCCGCTTTCAATGGTGTCGATAGTTGCCTTCTCGAGATTGTCGGCGAATGTGACCAGCTCCGGAATATTATCGAGCTCGCCTCTTTTTCTGAGAGCGCCGCTCCATGCAAAGATAGTAGCAACGGAGTTTGTCGAGGTGGTTTCGCCCTTGAGATATTTGTAGTAATGTCTCTGGACTGTTCCGTGTGCTGCTTCGTATTCATATACTCCGTCAGGTGAAACGAGGGCAGAGGTCATCATAGCAAGGCTTCCGTATGCAGTTGCTACCATGTCGCTCATAACGTCACCGTCGTAGTTCTTGCAAGCCCAGATGTAACCGCCTTCGCTTCTGATTACTCTTGCGACAGCATCGTCTATGAGAGTATAGAAGTACTCAATGCCGGCTTCTTCAAACTTCTCCTTGTAATCCTTCTCGAATACTTCGTTGAAAATATCCTTGAAACGGTGATCGTATTTCTTTGAGATAGTGTCTTTTGAGGAAAACCACAAATCCTTCTTTGCGTCAAGAGCATAGTTGAAGCATGTTCTTGCGAAATTCTCGATGGATTTGTCTATGTTGTGAAGTCCCTGGATGATACCCGGTGTTTCAAAATTGTGGATGAGGGTTCTTGTTTCGTTTCCGTTTTCGTCGGTGACAACAAGCTCTGCCTTTGCGTTGGCAGGAACAGTAGCCTCTACTCCCTTGTAAACATCGCCGTATGCGTGTCTCGCAATTGTGATCGGCTTAGTCCAAGTCGGAATATAAGGTGTGATGCCTTTTACGAGAATCGGGACTCTGAAAACAGTACCGTCTAAAATAGCGCGTATAGTGCCGTTTGGAGATTTCCACATTTCGGTGAGGTTATATTCCTTAACTCTGTCGGCGTTAGGTGTGATGGTTGCACATTTTACGGCAACACCGTACTTTTTGGTCGCAAGAGCGGAATCAACGGTAACCTGATCCTTTGTCTTCTCTCTGTACTCGAGACCCAAGTCATAATACTCGGTTTTGAGAGCAACATAAGGAAGAATAAGAATATCTTTGATTTTCTTCCAAACAACTCGTGTCATTTCGTCGCCATCCATCTCAACGAGAGGGGTGGTCATCTTGATTTTTTCCATACCCGGGACTTCCTTTCTAATCTTTTCTTTCCTTCTTATTTAAATCGAATGGGAACTCTGCTTTTCTTGCAAAGAACAGAAGCCCCAGTCAGATTGCAAGGGATGCAAAGGAGCGAAAACTCCTTTTTCGTTCGGTAGAAGATTATTAATCCGTCAGCCGAACAAACGGCAGAAACCCGCCGCCTTTAAGGGGAGGATTTTTCCGTTCATATTATATGCGAAAGCATGTAATTTTATTAATTAATTTTATAGAGTATTGAAAGATTTGTCAATACTTTAACATAGATTTTTGTGTTTTTAACAATCATTTTGGATAAATTTTATAAAAGATATATAGTATACATTTCATAAGATAAGTTTTTGGCACTAAAGCTTGAAAATATAGTGAAAGTCAAGTATAATCTTAATGCGTATATCGAATTTCGCTATAAGTGTATTTGATGCATTTACCATAGCGGAATTTTGTGGTGCACTATTAGAAAGATAATACTTTATAGAGGAATGATCATATGGCTTTATTAACAAAGGGACCAAAGGGAACACAGGATCTTCTTCCAAAGCAAACCGAAAAGTGGCAGTTGGTAGAGGATGTAATGAGAGGTGAAGCGGGAGTACATGGCTTCGGAGAAATCAGAACTCCTGTTTTTGAGCATACAGAGCTTTTCTTAAGAGGCGTCGGAGATACAACCGATGTTGTCGAAAAGCAGATGTATACCTTTACAGATAAGGGTGACAGAAGCATAACGCTCAAGCCTGAAGGAACCGCCGGTGTTGTACGTTCGCTTTTAGAGAGCGGAATATATAACGACGGATATCCCGTTAAGCTTTACTATATAACACCGTGCTACCGTTATGAAAAGCCTCAGGCAGGAAGACTCAGAGAGTTTCATCAGTTCGGAGTTGAGATGTTCGGAGCAGCTGAGCCTATTGCCGACGCAGAGATTATAATGCTCGCAAAGAACATATTTGACAGACTCGGAGTCAGAAATCTGTCGTTGGAGATTAACTCTATCGGTTGTCCGACATGCAGAGCAAAATATCATGCAGCTCTTAAGGAGTATTTCTCCGCTTACAGAGATCAGCTTTGCGAGACATGCAATTCAAGACTTGAGAGAAATCCGATGAGAATTCTTGATTGCAAGAGCCCTGTATGTTCTGAAATTGCAAAGGGTGCACCGAAGATTATTGATTATCTTTGCGAGGACTGTGCAAATCACTTCGACGGCGTTAAGAGCTATCTTGATGCAGTAGGGCTTGAATATACCGTAAATCCGAATATCGTAAGAGGTCTTGACTATTACACAAGAACTGTTTTTGAGTTCGTTTCAAACGATCTCGGCTCCCAGAGCACAGTTTGCGGCGGCGGAAGATATGACGGTCTTGTTGAAGAAATGGGCGGAAAGCCTACTGCGGGTCTCGGATTCGGTATGGGTCTTGAAAGACTTATGCTTGTTCTCGAGGCTCAGAAAATTGAGTTCCCCGAGGAAACAAAATGCGAGTGCTTTATTGTTTCGATGGGCTCAAAGGCTCTTACAAAGGCATTCGATCTTGCCAACAAGCTTCGTGAATGCGGAGTTCCGGCAGACTGTGATCTTTGCGGAAGAAGCTTAAAGGCTCAGATGAAGTATGCAAATAAAATCGGAGCCAAGTACACGATTGTTCTTGGAGACTCTGAGCTTGAAAGCGAGAAGGCTACACTCAAAGCCATGGCTTCCGGAGAAACAAAGAGTATCTCTCTCGGAGAGCGTTTCATAGATGATTATATTACCTATGTTACAGAATTAGAAGGCGACATAGAATTCTAATTTACAAACAAAAGATGTAACTTGTCTTAAGATGAGTTACATCTTAAATTTCAGATGTATTTTGCGGTGATATTTATCCTGACAAGAAGAATATTCGATTTGAGATAAATTTCGCTTGACTGATAATTTTATTGAAAGGACCCTAACGGGTTAGGCGAGAAAATGAAAGCAGAATTTTTATCGGGTATGAAA
>CAVKLS010000169.1:0-4346 GCA_963657025.1 bacterium
GGACATCGGTCATATTCTCGACATCGGCAAGCTCGGGCTCAGGTTCGAGGTCTTTTTCCTGAAGTCTTTCGGGAAGCGGATACTTTTTCGGATTGCGTTTGTTTTTCCTGATTAGTCTCGCATCGGCTCGTGCCTGTTTTCTCTGAGCTTTTTTAAGCTCGATTTGCTCCTTTTTCTCTCGCAGAAACGAAGAAAGCTCTTTTCGAAGTGAGCTGAACTGCAGCCATGCGACTATCTCGCCTGAGAAGAACATGATGTACATGCAGAAGTACAGCCAGAGCATTACGACAACGATGGCGGCAAGAGAGCCGTAAACCGATGCGTAGTGAGCGAAATTCTCGACAAAGACAGAGAAGAAGAAGGTGAACAAAAGCCAGCCCGCTGTGGAGACAAGTCCGCCAAACACGGCAAATTTAAATTTAACCTTAGCCTTTGAGGGAATGAGCTTGAATGTGAATGTGAAAAATATGAAGAGAAATACGAAGCTGAAGTAGTCCTTGATGTTGTGCAGAAAGTCGGCAACGGGGAAGCTTGTCAGGTGCAAAAGCCAGTTGTAGACCGTTCCGCCGAAAACATTGATCGCTATTGTGATTACTATCGCAACATCGAACGCAAGAGTATAGATGAGAGAAATTCCTCTTGCTTTCCAGTAGTTCGTTTTCTCTCTTATCATAAAAATGTCGTTGAGACCTTTTACGATTGAGAACATAGCCGTTGAGCTCGACCAGAGCGTTGTCACCGCAGTGACCGAGACCATTCCGAATGTGGAAATGCTGTCCTTTGAGAAAAGGCTGTGCAGAAAGCTTGCGGCGGTTTCGGGCAGTCTTGAAATAAGACTTTCGAGTATGCTGTAGCCGTCAAGCTTGATGCTCGAGAGCGTGGAAAGCAACAGCATTATGAAGGGAACAAAGGAGATAACGATATAAAATGCCACCTGTGCCGCCATGGCGTCGCATCGGTCAGAGAGAAATTTGTCTATGAATTTGAGCGCATTTTTCTTTAGAATAGATATCATCGTCACACCCCCTATCCTGATATGCTGTCAAAAAATAACTATACCATAAAAATATGAATATATCAAACAGGATTTTTGCTCGCATCGCTTCAAGGCAAATCACACAAATCCGCTTTGCGGCGGGATTTATCAAAAAACAAAATGTTCAAAAACTGCTCAAAATACTATAGTATTTTGTTTATATTTTTGGTATAATCTAAATACAAATATTTTTATATTTGCTTTATATCACTATATCAGGCTGCGATTTTAATATCGTTAAGAAAAGACAAAGAAAAACAATATCAGTTTGAAAGGCGGTAGATTTTATGGGACTTATATCAGCTGCAATCAATTCGGCAAGCGGCGTTCTGGCTGACAGCTATAAGGATTATTTTTACTGTGAAGCAATTCCTTCCGATGTTCTTGCAGTAAAGGGCAAGAAGAAGGTTACGGGAAGATTTTCTTCCAAGGGCTCGGACAACATCATCACAAACGGTTCCGTTATTGCGGTTGCCGACGGTCAGTGCATGATTATCGTTGAGCAGGGAAAGGTGGTTGATATTTGTGCCGTTCCCGGTGAATACACATATGACACATCGACAGAACCGTCGATTTTCTCGGGAAATCTCGGAGAGAGCATAAAGGCAACGCTTCTCACGATGGGCAAGAGATTCACCTTCGGCGGAGAGACGGCAAACGACCAGAGAATTTACTATTTCAACACCAAGGAAATCATCGGAAACAAGTACGGCACGGCAAACGCTGTTCCGTTCAGAGTGGTGGACAGAAATGTCGGACTTGATATGGATATTTCCATAAAGTGCTTCGGAGAGTACAGCTACCGTGTGGCTAATCCGATTTTGTTCTACACAAATGTATGCGGAAACGTAAGCGACGATTACAAGAGAACGCAGATAGATTCTCAGCTTAAGAGCGAGCTTTTAACGGCACTTCAGCCGGCATTTGCCAAGATAAGCGAAATGGGAATCCGCTACTCGTCTCTTCCGGGACACACGACAGAGCTTGCGGACAGCCTCAACGAGGTTCTTTCCTCAAAGTGGAGAAACCTTCGAGGCATTGAGATTGTATCTTTCGGTGTATCAAGCGTGAAGGCGGACGAGGACGATGAGAGAACAATCAAGGAGATGCAGAGAAATGCCGCATTCCGTGATCCTACCATGGCGGCGGCTCATCTTGTCGGGGCACAGGCTCAGGCAATGCAGGATGCCGCAAAGAACTCTGCGGGCGCAGCCGTGGGCTTTATGGGAATGAATATGGCGGGCGGCTCCGGCGTCAACACGCAGAATCTGTATCAGATGGGAGCAGAGCAGTCACAGAGAGCGGTTTCTCAGCCGCAAATGCCGAAGGAAAACGCAGTTTCTGCTTGGGTTTGCCCGTCATGCGGCAAGAGCGCAACGGGAAAGTTCTGCCCAGAGTGCGGCACGAAGAAGCCCGAGACAAGCTCCTGGACGTGCACCTCCTGCGGAACGCTCAACACTGGTCGCTTCTGCATGGAATGCGGAGCAAAGAAGCCTGAAGCACCTGCAAGCTATAGATGCAGTAAATGCGGATGGGTTCCCGACGATCCGAAAAATCCTCCGAAATTCTGCCCTGAGTGCGGCGATCCGTTCGGTGACGAGGACAAAGTCTGAAAATAAAAACCGAATATAATTTAAAATTGATTTACCCCAAAGGCTGAGCCGCCGATTTTTCGGCGGCGAAAGCTGAAGAAAAAGACTACACAAAATTCTGATATTTCTACTGTATTAACTATATTACTATATTACTATATTACAAGCGGTATTTTGCGTTTGAAGCGAAAAGGTTTTTGCTTTAACGATATATTATCTTTACGGGGGTGTAGCCATGAAAAAGGCAACAAAATTATTATCATGTATGCTTGCGTTCTGCTTGATTGTCAGCTGTGGCTTTGTGAACGCATCTGCTGCGAAAAAGTCGGACAAAACGGGAAAATACTACATCTATGAGCTTTCTATGGACGGCATGACGCTCGAATATGAGGGCTTGAAGGAGTATTACAATCCCGAAGAAATGTTTATTGAGCTCAAGAAGGACGGAACGGCTGTTCTCAGTTTCGACGGAGATGAAGAAGAGTTCGAGTGGAGTGACGATTCTCTTACAATCGACGGTGAGAAGGTTTCGTACAAAATAGACGGCGACCTTCTTTCAATGGAGCTTGAGGACGTAGAGTTTACTTTCGTGAAGGAAGGCTCCGATACCTACAAGAAGCTTCCGAGCGGTGAGTCTTCGGCGTCGTCCAAGAGTGAATCTTCCAAGAAAGAGTCATCCAAGACTGAATCCTCTGAAACAGAGACTTCAAAGACGGAGTCCTCGAAGGACGAAAAGTCCGATAAAAAGTCGGATTCAAAGACGGACAAGAAGACAGACACAAAGAATCTGCCTGATTCCGACCCAAGCGTTCACGATGAGGTCACTATCGAGAAAACCGAGCTCTTTAACGAGGGCGGCGTTGTGGTGACGGTTAACAAGCTTAAGTATGATGACGATAAAAGCTATGGAAAATACGAGCTTTCTTACACGATTAAGAATGACTCTGACAAGACGGTAAACGTCAGCACCTCACTTTTCAGCATAAACGGCTTAATGTATGATTACGGCTATATTTACGGCACGGTAGATGCCGGCAAGAAGCTAAACGACAGCTGCAATATCTATTTCTCAGACCTTGAAGACTTCGACATAGGAACGATTGCGAATATCGATATCAAGGTCAAGGTTTATGATTATGACAGCTATGACGATATCGGAAAGAGCGAGACTGTAAGCATTAAGACGAGCGCAGACGGTACCTTTAATCAGAAGTATGACGACAGCGGCGTTGTGGTTTATGATGCCAACGATGTCAAGATTATCTGCAAAAAGGTTGTCGAAGATAAATATTACGACGCAGGTGTGATTAAGTTCTATATTGAGAATAATTCTGACAAGAACATAAGCATATCTTCTTCCTACAATAAAACATACATAAATGACACAGCCGCTGATATCACCTTCTATCCTACTGTTGCGGCAGGCTGCAAGATGTATTATGACGCTCCGATTTACACAAGTGCCGAGGATCTTGACATAAAGGATTACAACGATATTAAGACTCTTGATATGGAGATTAGTCTCAGTGATATAGACAGTGATTCTTACGATTATCTCGATACCGAGGAAATTACCGTTAATTTAGGCGAGTGATTTAAAAAATCGAACAATTAAAACTGAGTTCGGCTAAGGCCGAATGAATCTGAGCCCTGCGGTGAGAGCCGTGGGGCTCAGGCTTTTGTTGAATATACACTTTTTTGGTGTTATAATCTATAGC
>CAVKLS010000170.1:0-4248 GCA_963657025.1 bacterium
CTAAAACAGCCTCTTATCATTGATTTTATCCTAACGCAAATAGTTAGCTTCGACTAATTATTATTGTAACACAATCACATCGGGCTGTCAAAAAATCGTGATAGAAAAAAGAAAAACAGCTGTTCTCTGTCATCAAGGCAGAACAGCCGTTTTCAAATATCATTATCTATCACAAAACAAAAAAGAGATAAGCTATTGCTTATCTCTTTGCTGGCGCAGAGGATGCGACTCGAACGCACAATGCATTGCTGCACACCACATTTCCAATGTGGCTCCTTACCATTAGAATACCTCTGCATCTCTAATCGACTTGTTTATTATACTTATTCGGAAACAAAAAGTCAAGCTTTTTTTGAAAAAATTTCAATTGCCTTTTTAGTGTTGCGTGTGGAGTTAAGTCCGAACGGTATTGGCAATCCATAATTCATCTTTGTGCGAAAGGGTCGGCTCGGAAAATGCCCGTCTGCACGTATCTTTCCTTTGCCTGTCTTTTTTGTTTTTCTGAATTTCTCTTTGCGTGAATGGTTCGGCTGTCAAAGCCCAACCACGAACGCTACGCGTTCTAAAATGCTTCGCATTTTGGTTAACTTTGACAGCCTTTCTTCTTTTTATCGCTTCGCTCTGTTCTTCTGTATTTCTCTTCGGCTTCGCTTTTCTCTCGTGGGCTCTGCCCACACCCGTTCGCTTTTTGAAAAAAGCGAAACCAAAAACTTTTGTGTTTTGATTCCGCTTTTCTAAATTTAATTTAATTATCACTCGGAAAAGCTATATCCGCTTTCTTCCTGAGTTCCTCGAGAATCTCGCATACTCTTATGCTCATTTCTCGGCAATAACAGTAGTAATCCCTGTTTTTTCCGCTGATAAAATCGAAAAAATTCTTCGCTTCATATCCCATCAGCTTATACTTTTCTTCCTCACCGAATAGCGTTTGAGCCGTTCCGTCATGACTCACAAGCTTGATATCCGACAAAAGTCCTACCGAGCCTATTGTCACTGTCTTTTCTTCGCCCTGAAATTCGCTCGGCAAAAAACTGTCGCTTATCTTCGAGTAGGACAGCGTCACGCATTTATCGGGATAATGTAATATCACCGCCCCGCAACCGTCTGCGCCTGTATTTAGCTTATATGCACTTATATCGGCTTTTTGCGGCACGCCGAACAGGTCGACTGCGGGATATATGCAATAAACTCCCAAATCCATGAGTCCGCCTGCTTCCATTTCCGGATTGAAAATATTCGGCAATTCTCCTTTAAGCAAACGGTTTAGCTGCTTTGATTTTCTTGCGAAGTTCAAAAATACATGTCTTGTGTTTCCGCATGCGTCAAGCCCGTTTTTCAAAATATCCCTTGCGGGAACATGCATATAGAGCATAGCTTCCGTCAGGATAAGGTTATTCCTTTCTGCTAAAGCAAACAACTCCTTGGCGTCTTCAAGGTGAGAGCACAGCGGCTTCTCGCATATGACATGCTTGTTATTTTCGAGAAAAAGCTTACTCTGTTCAAAGTGAAATTTATTCGGACTTGCAATATAAACTGCATTGATTTCGTCCGATTCAGCCATTTTCTCAAGGCTTGTAAAAACCGTCTCACAGCCGAATTTGTCCGCAAAGGCTTTGCCCGTTTCGTAGTTTCTCGAATATACTGCGGCTAACTCCCACAGACCCGTATCAAGTGCACCCTTTACGTACAGCTCGGCTATGTGGCTTGTTCCGATTGTTGCGAACTTCAGTTTATTCGACATCGTTGATTACAGTCTTGACAATCTCGACGATTTTCTCCATGCTGTCTACGCATACAAACTCATGTCTGCCGTGAGCGTTCTCATCACCTGTGCAGAGGTTGGGGCAAGGAAGTCCCATAAACGAGAGTGTTGCTCCGTCAGTACCACCGCGAATCGGTGTGATATTCGGCTCGACACCGTTTTTCTTCATAGCTTCGCAAACGAGGTCGATGATGAACATATTGTCGGGATAAATCTTCTCACGCATATTTGCGTAGGAATCGGTAATTGTAAGCTTGACGGGCTTCGTTTCGTACTTATCGTTCATGTATGCGACAATTCTCTCAAAGTCAGCCTTTTTCTTGTTGAGCTTCTCTCTGTCGTGGTCACGAATGATATATGCAAGCTTTGCGTGCTCGACATCACCGCTGATGTGACCGAGGTGGTTAAATCCCTCGTATCCCTCTGTGTGAGACGGTGTCTCGTTCGGATTCATCATGCCCGCAAATTCGACAGCGAGCAAAGCGGCGTTAATCATCTTATTCTTGGATGAGCCGGGATGAACGCTTCTGCCAGTAAATTCGACAAGTGCGGATGCGGCATTGAAGTTCTCGTATTCGATTCCGCCGAGTGCCCCGCCGTCAACCGTATATGCGAAGTCTGCGCCGAATCCCTTGACATCAAATTTATCGGGACCTCTGCCGATTTCCTCATCGGGAGTGAAGCAGATTTTTACATCGCCGTGCGGAAGATTGCCGTTGATAATCTCTTCGGCAGCCTGAAGAATGATTGCGACGCCTGCCTTGTCGTCACCGCCCAGAAGAGTAGTGCCGTCCGTTACGACAAGCTTCTTGCCGATATAGTTCTTGAGATTCGGAAAAGCGGAAACTTCGGTGACAATACCGAGCTCTTCATTAAGAACAATGTCGCTTCCGTCATAGCTTTCGATGATTCTCGGCTTAACGTCCTTGCCGCTTATCTCGGTTGCGGTGTCCATGTGTGCGACAAAACCGACCGTCTTAGCCTTCTTGACATTTCCCGGAATAGTGCCGTAAACATAGCCGTATTCGCTCATAAATGCGTCCTTTACGCCGATTTCCTTGAGTACCTCGACAAGGTGAGAGCCGAGAACCTTCTGACCGGGAGTAGAAGGAATTGTGCTTGAAGTCTCGTCCGACTTGGTATCGAAGCTAACACAATCCAAAAATTTATCCAATACTGACATTTTAAAAACTTCCTTTCTTTATATAAACAGTCTCAGGTTAAATCTGTGACCAATACTTTCTAATGTTGTCCGCACCGATGCGAACGCCGTCAAATGAATTTTCCATGCCCTCGAATTCGACCGCAATGTAACCGTCATAGCCGCAAGACTTCAAAATCGAAAGACACTGCTTAACGGGAACATTTCCGTGACCGATAATAGTTCCGATGAGGTAGTTGCCCGCTCTTGTCTTGAACGAGCCCTCACCCGGGTCTTCACTGTAATAGGGCTTGAGGATAAAATCCTTGCAGTGCACGTAAATCGCATAAGGCGCAACCCTCGCTACGGCAAGAGCTGGATCTTCGTCGGCACACATAAAATTGCCGATGTCGCAAAGCAAGCCGAAATTCTTGTGATTAATCTTGCTGTAAAGCATTTCGACCCTGTCGGAATCCTGAGAGAAATAGCCGTGGTTCTCGGTCATCGTGCGAATGCCCTTTTTCTCGGCAAGCTCCGTGATTACACGAAAGCGTGAAGCAAGCTCATCGACAACGCTGTCGAAGCTTGTGTATCTGTCCGAATCTCGAGGGAAACCGACGGTAGCATCGTGACGCATGAACTTCACACCGAGAATTTCGGCAACATCGAGAAATTCCTTGAGCTTCTCGGTGTCCTCGTCAGGTCTTTGAAGAAGATCCGCACCGACGGTGAGGGAAGAAATCTCGATTCCTACTCGGTCGCATTCCGCTTTCAGTTCT
The DNA here is from genome assembly GCA_963657025.1 of bacterium. Taxonomy (GTDB): domain Bacteria; phylum Bacillota; class Clostridia; order Oscillospirales; family Acutalibacteraceae; genus SIG603. Next base: position 3,683 of record CAVKLS010000170.1, read on the forward strand.
CTTGCGGTTTGCTTCCAATTTGCACGGTCGTTTGGGTCAAAATTCACGAAATCGACAAATTCGATGGCATCAAAGCCCAGCTCCTTAGCCTTGGATATGCAGTCAAACGGAGTGATATCGCCGTTTTTGATTGCAGAGAAGAAGCTGTAGCTGCTGACAGAAATTTTCATACAAAACCTCCCAATAGGTGATGGTTACATTATGTATCAAATGAAGAGCAAAGTCAATAAACGGGTAACGAAAGAAAACAGAGAAAAATACGAAACGAAAAGACACACAGACACAAAAGTTTTTGCCACGCTTTTTACAAAAAGCGTGCGGGTGTGGGCAGAGCCCACGAGAGAAATAAATAATAGTGGCTAAAAACGAAAGAACAGAGCGAAGCGATAAAAAATAAGATAGGCTGTCAAAGTTAACCAAAATGCGAAGCATTTTAGAACGCACAGCGTTCGTGGTTGGGCTTTGACAGCCGACCTACTTACGCAAAGAAAAATACAGACCGCAGAAACATAAAAGTTTTTGCCACGCTTTTTTCAAAAAGCGTGCGGGTGTGGGCAGAGCCCACG